>JAQBZB010000434.1 GCA_027622275.1 Planctomycetota bacterium
CATGATGGCGGAAGATTACCCCAATCCTCAAAACGTACCAAGATCGATTCTTCGCCCGTGGACGGTTACAAGTAATCGTATCGAAGATGCCTGTCGTGTAGAGCCGAAACGCTAACTGCATACAAACCTGGCAGAGGCCCGACGTTGTTTTTCGCGAGCTTGACGACGTCAATTCTGGACCAGCGGTGGTCCACCGGCGGCTTCTGGACGGTGATTCCGACCACTGCGGGGTCGAAGACATCGCTGTATTCGTATGCGAACCCAGACAGTTCGACATTGGGACGCTGCTGCAACCAGCGTTTCAAGAACAAGACATCTTGTCCCCAGTCCGCATTGCTTTTGAGCAAATGAAAGTGCCCATTTCTGGGTCCCCCAGCCAGTTCGTTGAAATAGGAAAGATTGTGCGGGTAGGCCGAGATAGTGCTCAACATCGACCAAGTCAGCGTGATGGCACAAATAACTCGCACCGCGCGCTGCCTAACGGAAGCGAACTTCACAACTGAACTCGTGAACACCATTAGAAAAGGGAAGGCTGGCAAGACGTAACGCATGTGGTGGTTGAAACCGGTCTGGCTGCTCACGAAGGCGATGATGATGATCGCGGGAAACAAGAGAAACACCTCGTCACGCCAGTGGCCACAGGACGCGTTTCCGCGAACGCACAACGCAATCGCCAATCCAAGAAGACACCAACTACCGAGCGGGACCTTCAGCGCTAGGGCATATAAGTAGTAATACCACCAGCCTCCGCGTTGATAGGACCCTCGCAAGTACGACCAAAGTTTCTGGTCGAAATCGACACGTTGAGTGTCGATGCCCAGCACATAATTCTCCGGCAACGGCACCGGCACGCGTCCAAGCCAAGTTCCGCGGAAGCGATTCGACGGATCGCCTATGTCGATCGAATCGCTATTACCGCTCAACGCCTGGCTCTGGAATTTGAAGCGGTCGAGTCGTTGAAACGAGCCTTCGAACCCATAACCAACATTCATGATCCCGATTGCGGCCACTACCATGACGACGAGTTGCGCCAGTTCGCGCCGAAGACAACGGGCAGATGGGCATACGGATCCTGGTATCAAGCGATACGCGAGCCAAACAATCGGCCATAACCCGAACACGATAATCCAAGTCATCTTCGTCAATTGCAAAACGCCCAACGCGACGGCAGCGAAAATCGTCGCGCGCGAAGTCGGGACTTGCAACCATTTCCAAAAGACATACCACGCCGTAAGGCCCACGGCTGTCGCAGCCATATCCGGCACGATGAGTTGACCGTACGCCAGGATGTTTGGCGAAAAGCACCACAAACACAACGCGATGTTTCCACTAACTCTACCGTAGAGTTCACTAGCCCAAATCCAGCACACCCAGGCTCCCAGCAGGGAGAACGGAATCAACGCCCATCGCGCTAAGGTAAAAAGCCAGACGACGCGAGGGCCGTTGATCACAATGAATTCTCTTCCCAAATCGAATTCGGGACGGGTGAATCTCGCATCTGCGACCCATCTCTCTTCATAGCCTGCCGCCATTACCGGGAGCGTGGCCAACATTCGCACTAAAGGAGGATTGACGTGATACAGATCGAAATGACCGAAAGACCAGTGGCTCAGCCCCGCGACCATATGCCCTGCCTCGTCAATCGTCGGGTTGTGGCGGGCGGACGAATAGGCCAAGAGTGTAGTGTGGACGGACAACAACACGATCGGAACGATTCGGTTGTGAAAGTCAGTGTTTGTGATCAGAGTTTCGTCCCTCAACCTTCTCCTTTAAGATTCTTTCAAACGATCGGTCTTCCAAATAATCGTCACGGGAATCGTGACCGTTTCTACTTGGAATTCCTCGCCGTGAACCTCGACCAGAATGGCCCCTTCCACCACATGTTGAATGGAGTTGAATGAACGTAACCGCACATCCAACTCGCCTGGAGCTAGTCCGTTGATGTCGAGGATGTCCGCTAGAGATTGGTTTAGATGAACGTTCAGTGTCGCCGGTTGACCGTCACGTCGGCGAATCGTGATGATCTGCAGACTCTCACCTCCCATGCCTTTATCCAGCGGGCCGAGAACGAGCGCTGGGGGCATCGCAAATGCCTCGCCGCGTACGGTGGCGTGAACCTCAACTGAGATCGACGTCGAACCGTCATTCGTACGCACGTTAACCGATGACCGATGCTGCCCCGAAGGTGCCGACGCGAGTAACCCAACAGCGACATCAATTGCTCGTGCGTCGTCAGTGGGCTTGAGTATGGCGCTCAGGTGTTCGTTAGACGTCGAACAGCGAAGTGTAAACGGCTTTATTTTGGAATCGGCATCCAGATGAATTCGTAGTAACTTGCTTTGCGGTAGCGTTTCCTTTGCAACTCGGCCGAAATCGATGGAAGTCGGCTCCACCCAAATATCTTCCAAGGTGCTGAACTGCATCGACAGTTCCAACACCGGCGTGTTGGGGTCGTTGGAGATCACTGCTGCTTTAGCGACGGTCGTCCGCCGGGCGGTCGTACCTTCGACACTCAGACGCAACTCGGCCTCTTCGCCAGCAAGGATGACCGATTTGTCCAATTTGGCGCGACTGCATCCGCAACTGAGTTTGATATTCTCGATGTGGAGCGGCTCGGATCCGCCATTCCTTATCGTGACCGTTTTCTCAGACAAGCCGCCCGGAGCGACGCGACCAAAGTTGATATCGCGAGTGGAGACGCGGATGCGTGGTCCTTCCGGTCTCACAAACAATTGGAAGGCAGCCACGCCCAACCCGATTCCCAACGCCGCCAAGGCGGCAAACCGCAGCATTGTTTTGCGTTCAAGCATTTCTTTAAGCGATCTCACCGCTTCCAGCGTTTCCAGGCGACGACGCCCGCAACAACGGCAACTAATAGGCAGAAGGCAAGCACCGCGCGCCAGCGACGTTGTGAATCCTGTGCGATCGACGCTGTCTCGCCTCCGACGTGTAGAGAAGTACCTGCGTCGACGTCGTGGACCCACTGCGTCTTCGATACTGGGATGGTGAACAGGTCATCGTCAAACTCACTGTTCAGCTTTATCGAACTGGGATCTACAAACAGTTCTGTTCGCTGGGCCTCAATACTCCGACTGTCGTCACTATATTCGACGAGTGAAATCTCGGTCGGCACGACGCTGCTCACGTCTCCTGAAGTCAGTGTGCTGTGAGCCCGGACTTCAATCACATTAGCACCCGCCATTCCAGTGCTTGTAAGTACGCTCTTGATTGGGAAGTGGTTTAGTCGTGTGGCGAAAAATACCAGCCAAGTCGCCTCGTGATTTGGCGAAGTCAGCATGGGGAAAGTTATCTTTTCGCATTGGATATCGTTCACGAATTCGGTGCCGACATACGTCGATTGCTCGAACATTTCGTTCCATGTCGTGGAATCTCGCAACTCTGCGAAAGAGACTGGATTGTTCCTCGAGAGGAACATGTACGGCAACTCAAGGGGATTGAATAGGAGCGAGATGTTCGGTGCCATGGGAGAATTGGACAATACGAGTTGGCCAGCATGTTCATGGAACATCTGATGCCTGCTTCCGTCGAAAATGGATACTTCATGCAATCGCTCTCCTGTTGTCCTGTCAGTTAGTTGGATTTCCGAGCGTTGCTTTCCATTTGCATAGGTGAAAATCATGGAGTCTTCAAAGCTCTTTTCTTGAGGAGAATCCGGGTGGTCGGTAGTTTTGGTGACAAGTGAAAACTGCACGGAAGTGATGCCTTCGATATTAAGTGCCGCCTTACGCAAGATTGCAACGGCTTGGTCATCTACTGCATGTGCAGACTCCAGTAGCATGAACAAACATGCTCCACAGACTGTGTACAACCACCATCTCATCGCATTTCCCTTTGGGTAATCTCTCATGAACGCCAGCCCCGGCGGCTACAATTCAACCATCGTGTGGCAACAAACCTTGCCTACCGGAACCATACTCCGGCGGGCAAGGTTTTGAAGCACTGTTCGATATGTATTACTCGCAAAGCCCATAATGAGCGGCACCACCACACAAGCCGGTCTGCGGAAAACACATGTATCCGAAGAATTTCTTGGCGAACTGTTTGGCGCACTGGGTGGCCGGAGTTACCGGGATTGCACTTAAGGTTTGTCCGGTCGCAGTGTTTGTTGTGTATGGACCTCCGTAAGCGAGGCAACACGTAGAAACATTGATGACGCACGGGGAATAGTACGTTGAGCAGTGAGGGTTCATTCCCGCCATTGCCTGCCTGACGGCAAGCATGCTCAGGACTCCGACAATAGCCACAAACCCTATCCTGAGTAGAAGACTCTTCATTCGTACCTTCATGTTTCAACTCCTCCAAAACGAAAAACAAGTGACACACAAACGACTCAAAACGCTAGATCTCCGCTCCCTCCACTCAAGAGCTCCGCAAAATTTGGCGACTTGCCTCCATCGTCTGTCCCATCCGGCCCAACGCTGTACAACGTATACGTCGATGCATCTGCTGAGTACCGAAACGGGCTTTTGTTGGGTTCATATGGATCCGCCGTGTCAATGTCATCCAGCTCATCAAGGCTGACCGGCAGTCGACCAACCTGCAACTCGAACCGGCGAACCTGAAGCTTGACGATCGCCAAGCGATAGATCGTCTCTTGCAGCTTGAGACGACCCGCCAGATATTTCTGATGTCCGCCGTAAGTCCCAGCGGCAGTCTGGATCACGACGGCTTGGTCGCCCTGCTGGCGGCGATCTTGCTCGACGGTACGCTTGACGATAGGTTCCGCAGGTTCCCAGTTCCTGATGTACTCTTCGATTAGTTGCGTGGCTTGTTGGCAGGAAGCTTGATCAAAGTCACCCGCAGCATTTGCCAGCACACCAGTCAAGTAGATATCGGCCAGGAATCCACCTTCTCGCTGGATGAGGTGGGCATCGGTGTTGAATGCCTTCCCAATTTCGATCAAGACGCGGAACACGTCGAGCGTCATGGCTGGGTCGTCACTCTGCAAACCATAGTAGGCGCGCTGCTGTGCCATGCGGAGGAAGGGACGAAGGCTGTTTATGGCCGACGACTCAACGGACACTGGAACCTCAATCTTGGCGTCCACGGCGCTGACGCACAGACGCCAAGCGGATTCTCCGCGCTCTACGTACTCCTTGAGTTCCGAAATCGGAGCGTCTGGCTTGGGGGTCGGTTCGGGAGCCTCTTTCGCAGCCCGTAGAAGCAGTGCAAACCCGTCCGCCTCCGCCGCTCCGTCGCAAGTACAAAAGCATGGAACGCCCGCCAACACCAAACAAAACGCAAGTTGCCAGCCGATTTTTCTCATTTCTTGATCTCTCCTAATGCGACAAATTACAGACGTCGGGAAAGATCGAGAACTTCGAGGACAATCCCATCCCGTAACCTGACTCCCAGCGGGGTTTTAACCAACAGTATTGCAGGGTCAGTATACGTACCCGTACGGACACCGGCCAACGAATGTGTATGGTCCTGTGTACCTTGCACTGGCCGTTCGACAGAAATCAAAGCCAGTTCATCCAAATCGCCTTTGCCGGGAGGAACCTGGCCGTTACTGACGACGCGCACCAAGGACTTGCACATTTCACAGTCCGGTCGCACCAACAGCACGAACCAGTCGCCCGACTTAAGCTCGGCACCCATGTCCACATAGGAAATCAGCGGAAAGCGATTTCCCGTCCACAGAGAGGGTTCGGCGACCAGATAATTACCCCTGGCGCTTAAGAGGTCGTGCAGCTTTTAAGTCGAACTGAGTTAGATGTTTAGAGTAACGCTGAACCAGTTCACGGAGA
>JAQBZB010000074.1 GCA_027622275.1 Planctomycetota bacterium
CGTGAACCAATCGCCTTCCGGCAGAAATGTAGCCGTCACGCTCCGCCGTGACGAGCCTGGCGGAGTTGAGTTGGAACTGTTGTCAGGCGTCGTTCCCGGGGCAGCGGGCGGCGTGCCAGGCTCATCACGGCGGAGCGTGATGGCTACTTTCCACCGCTCCTGCAACCGCGTGAACCAGTCGCCTTGCAGCGGGGCGGGGCCGGGAGGGAGCGCACCGGACCAAATCGGGTTCGCTTCGTCTTGCTGAAGCCGAGCATAATCGGCGGCAGCGGGGGCGCGTGAGAGGAACGTCGGCTGAGCGAGAATGTCGCTGGCAGAAATCGCCAAGCCATCCGGATGAGTTGAAGCCTGGAAGTAGCAATTGCCCGCCCGAACAATCCGCTCCTCCGCCAACGCACGCGAATTCTCCGCGCCGCTCGCCAAGAGGATTCCTTGTGGTGATGCGATCAGGTTGTCTCGGATGATCAGTGGCACTTCCGGTACTCCGTGGTTGGCTCGCATAAACTCCGCCCCCGACAACACGGTATTCTCTTCGATAGCAACACGCAGATTGAATGAACCATCGAAGACACCCAAGTTGATGGCACGGGCACACGACTCGTCGAATATGTTTTCGCGGATCGCCAACGTGTGAGGGTCGCCACGTCCTTCAAAGCAACTCGCGCCAAAAGCTGGCGTGAAAGCACGAAAGTGATTTCGCAAGACGAACGTCGACGTACCTTCACCATAGAAGCCCGCATATACGTCGCCGCCGAATACACAATCACGGATGACGTTGCTTGCTGTCTTGTGACCTGTCCCATAATTCAGGCTTCTCTGCGAAGCCTGATCGGTACTTACATTTGGAAACACGCAGTCCTCGATCGTCAGATCGCCACCACCCACATTCATCAGGATCGCTGCATTTTGTTGACGAGCCGAGAAGATAAAGCCACTCAATCGAAACTGGCCGTCCAGCGAATGCCCGCGATACTTGTGAGTGCTTGCGTTTGGAAGTTCGCTCCATTCCGGCAGAACAACGTGCGACGCCACGCGCGTGATCAGTCCCGTATCTTGTGGCAACACTTTGTACAACGTCTCGCGATACGGCCCCTCGTCCAACACCTCGACCACTTGCCCAGCCTTTAACGCATCGAGTGCATCCTGGATCTTGGTGAACATCGCCGAGCCGTCTTGTTTGGCGGTGAGGATCTCGCGGTCTTGCAGCCATTGGTCGAGCGGCGAGGGTTCCAAAGTAGCCGTCACGCTCCGCCGTGACGAGCCAAATGTAGCCGTCACGCTCCGCCGTGACGAGCCGTTTCGGTAAAGATGTCGTGCCGAGATCAGGCTTCCCGACAACATCCGGCTTCGACGGAACTTCGTCGGAGGTGGTTTCGAGATCACGTCTTTTCGCTGTGCAAAGTCGAACGTGCAAGGCTCATCACGACGGAGCGTGATGGCTACGTAGCCGTCACGCTCCGCCGTGACGAGCCTGGCGGAGTTGATTCCGAACCGCTGTCGATCTTCGATGCAAGGAAAACTCTGGCGGACGAAGCTCGGAACGGTTGTCGGGCGGCGCTTTCGGATCAGCGGGCGGCGTGGAAGGCTCATCACGGCGGAGCGTGATGGCTACGTTGGCGAACCGTGAGCCACTCGCTTCGCGTTCCCAAGTCGATCATAATGCCCCAGTCGACAATTGAGTTTACTCTTCAACACGGACCTGAATCCCGATGCCCAAGACCGCTGCGGCTCTCAGCCTACTTGTTGCCGCGTTTATCTCTCCGTTCGTAACTGCCGGAGACGCCACGTCGAAGCCCATTCGGGCGCTAATTATTACCGAGGGCTGTTGCCGCGACTATGACTTTCGAACCAACGCCATCAAGCAAGCCGCGGCCGATCGCGACGTCAATGTCGACTGGACGGTCGTGAACGAAGGCGGCAACGGCACGCATGCTCAGATCACGCTGTACGAGCGAGAAGACCGGCGAGACGCATCCGGTGATCTGGACCAGCAAGTACGGCAAGGCCCGCGTGTTCGGGACAACTTACGGACACTCGAACGAGACCTTCTCTGACGAAGTGTTTCTGACGACCCTCACGCGCGGCATCCAATGGGTGGCGGGAAGACTTTCATCGCAGTGATTGCCGACTGACGCTTCAAGCGGGAATTGAAGGAGGCTCATCACGGCGGAGCGTGATGGCTACTATGAACTGCTACGACTATCCGCAGTACTGGGATCTCGCCTTTCGTTCGGAAACAAAGCTCGAAGCGGACTTCATCGAAGCGGCGTGCAAGAAGTATTGCGACTTCTCCGTCAAGCGACTGCTCGAACCGGGTTGCGGGGGTGGGCGGTTGGTGGTCGAGATGGCGGCGCGCGGCTATGCGATGACAGGCTTCGATCTCAGCGCACCTTCGATTCGCTACCTGCAACAACGTCTTGCGCGGCGCAAGCTCGACGCGCAAATCATCACGGCCGACATGACGGCGTACGTGCCGCGACGCAAAGTCGACGCGGCGTTCTGTACCTTCAACACCTTCCGGCACCTGACGACGGAAGAAGCCGCGCGGCGGCATCTGGAATGCGTCGCCGACAGCCTTCGCGCGGGCGGCATCTATATCCTCGGCTTTCATCTCTTGCCGCCTGATGCCGACGAAGAGTGTATCGAGCGTTGGTCGGCCAGGCACGGCAAGACCAAGGTCACGATGACGCTGCGCGTGCTCGACTTTGACCGCGCGACGCGATTGGAGACGATTCGCTTCTCGCTGCGTGTCCGCAGTGGCGAGCTTGACTTGAAGCTCCATTCTGACTATCAATATCGCATCTACACCGCCGCCCAATTCCAACGCTTGCTCTCCTCGGTGCCGCAGTTCGAGCTGTGCGACGTCTATGACTTCTGGTACGACATCGACGAGCCCTTACAATTGAGCAACGAGTTGGGAGATGCGGTGTTCATTCTCAGGAAACAGAGCTGAGTGCATGCTCGCGGTGCGGGAGAGCGTAGTAAACATGCTGCCGCGAGACGTTTACGGCCGCATCGCCCTGGGACTGCTGAGCGCCCTGTTTCTTCCGCTGTCAGGTTGCGTGGTGTGGTGGATGCTTCGCGCCTCCCTGCTCGGCCCGGCACCCGCTCCCCAGACAGCGGAGGAATGGCTGTTCCTGCTGTTCGTCGAGACTTTCTTCACCGCGCTGTTTGCCGTCTCCGCGGGGGGCGTGTTGTGGGCGATTGCTACGCCAAATTGGGTGGAACGAGCCATCAGCAGTTACGTGCTGAAGCTGGTCTTCGCAGTGTTTTGCTTCTGCCTCGTGGGAATGGTCCTTGTCTTCTGGGCCTTCTGGATGGGATTCTGAATTCCTGACAGCCACCCTGCGGAACGGCAAGGAATTGGGTCGGAAAAACTTGGCGGTGTCGGTGTCAGAGTGCGAGCGATTCGCTAGAATACGGCCTGTCCCAAACGGGGGCTCATACCGCCAACAGAGCACACCCAGCTTCGAACGGGCCACTGACTATCGCTCGTTCGTTTCGCCACCGCGTGGCCGAGCACAAGGAAGAAACATGATCCGACGCAACCTGTTTACACTCGTCCTGTTCACGATCGCGTGTCTGCCTCAACTCGATGCCGCCGAATTGCAGCTCAACAAAGGCGATCACATCTGCTACATCGGCAATACGCTGGCCGATCGGATGCAACATGATGGGTGGCTCGAAACGCTCATTCAAACGCGCTTCCCAACGCACGAACTCGTTTTCCGCAATCTCGGCTTCTCGGGCGACGAGTTGACGTTGCGGCTGCGTTCCAGCGACTTCGGTTCGCCGGACAGCTGGCTGACGAAAGAGCAAGCCGACGTCATCTTCGCCTTCTTTGGCTACAACGAGTCGTTCGCGGGCGAAGCCGGGCTCGACAAGTTCAAGCAAGACCTGGCCGACCAGATCAAACAGATGCAGGGCCAGAAGTACAACGGCGAGTCGGCACCGCGCATCGTGCTCTTCTCGCCGATCGCTCATGAAGACTTGGGCAATCCGAATTTGCCGGACGGCAGCGAGAATAACAAGCGGCTCGAGCTGTACACGGCCGCGATGGCCGAGGTCGCGAAGGCGAATGACGTTGTCTTCGTCGACCTGTTTCGCGCCACGAAAGACATCGAGGCTCTATTAACATTTACGAAGCGGCTAACCATCAACGGCATTCACCTCAACGAATTTGGCAATCAATGGTTCGCTGTGTTCATCGACAGTACCCTCTTCGGAACGGACTCGGACATCCTTCAAGCCTTCCGCCAAGGCGACAGCCGCCCAGCGGCAGTTCGCCAAGCCGTCCTCGACAAGAACTTCTACTGGTACGAGCGGTATCGGACCACGGACGGCTATTCGATTTACGGCGGTCGCGCGGACTTGAAATTCACCGACGGACAAACCAATCGCGAGGTGGCACAACGCGAGATGGAAATCCTTGATGTCATGACCGCCAATCGCGACATGCGGATTTGGTCGGCCGCGCAAGGCGAAGTGTCTCGCGTTGACGACAGCAACACGCCCGACTTCATTCCGGTCATCTCCAACAAGCAAGGCTCAGGCCCGAACGGCACTTTTGAATTCCTGTCCGGCGAATCGGCCATCGGCAACATGGAAGTCGCCAAGGGAATGAAGGTCAATCTGTTCGCTGACGAAGCCATGTTCCCGGAGATGGTGAACCCGGTGCAGATGGCCTTCGACACGAAGAACCGGCTGTGGGTTGCCGCCTGGGAGTCGTATCCGCACTGGAAGCCGAAAAGCAAGATGGACGACAAGCTGTTGATCCTCGAAGACACCAACGGCGACGGCAAAGCCGACAAGTGCAAGACGTTCGCGGGCGGATTGCATAACCCAACGGGCTTCGAGTTTTGGGGCGGCGGCGTACTCGTCGCCACCGCGCCCGAAATCTACTTCTTGAAGGATACGGACGGAGACGACGTCGCGGACGTGCGGACTCGTGTCGTCAGCGGCATCGATTCGGCTGATACACATCACGGCTCGAACAGCTTTGTGTTTGATCCGGGCGGCGGTGTGTACTTCCAGGAAGGAACGTTCCATCAAACGCAAGTCGAATCGCCCTGGGGACCGGTTCAACGCTGCTCGAATGCCGGCGTGTTCCGTTTCGAGCCGCGGACCCACAAGTTCGATGTGTATGTCACGCACGGCTTTGCCAATCCACACGGACACGTGTTCGATCAGTGGGGACGCGACATCGTTCACGACGGAACGGGCGCGGTGCCTTACGACGGAGCACTGTTCTCCGGCCATCTCGAATACCCGGCGAAGCATGCCCGTCCGCCGACGGTTTATAACCAGCGAACACGTCCTTGCGGCGGGACGGAACTCCTGTCGAGCGGTCACTTCCCCGACGAGAATCAGGGGAACCTGCTGGTTACAAACGTGATTGGTTTCCAAGGCATCTTGCAGTACAAGCTGAACGACAGTGGAGCCAGTTTCACGGGAACCGAGGTCGAGCCAATCTTGTACTCGTCCGACCCGAACTTCCGCCCGATCGATATCGAGATCGCTCCCGACGGCTCGCTCTACTTTACCGATTGGCAGAACCCGATCGTCGGCCACATGCAGCACAACCTTCGCGACCCCAATCGCGATCGGCTGCATGGCCGCGTTTATCGTGTGACCTACCCGAGCCGCCCGCTGCTGACGCCGCCGAAGATCGCGGGCGAGTCGATTGAGCACTTACTGGAGTTGTTGGAGGACACGAACAACCGGGTGCGTTATCGAGCCAAGACGGAACTGAGCGCGCGCGACAGCGGTGACGTGATCGCGGCGACGCAGAAGTGGATTGCCAGCCTCGACAAGAGCGACCCCGCCTACGAACACCACATGCTGGAAGCGTTGTGGGTGCATCAGCATCACAACGTGGTCGATGGAGACCTGCTCAGACGAATGCTGCAATCGCCCGAACCGCTCGCCCGAGCTGCTGCCACGCGAGTCCTTTGCCATTGGCGGGATCGTGTTCCGAACATGCTGGCAATTCTGAACACTCTGGCCGCCGACGAGCATCCGCGCGTGCGCCTCGAAGCCGTTCGTGCCGCGAGTTTCCTGACGGTTCCCGAAGCCGTCGAGGTCACGCTGATCGCCGCCGAACATCCGACGGACATCTATCTCGACTACGTCCGTGACGAGACGATGAAGGCGCTGGACCGCTACTGGAAAGAGGCCGTCGCCAGCGGCGTCCGTGTGCCGTTCACTTCCCAAGCCGGCGCGAAATTCTTTTTGAAGAACTTGTCGAACGAACAACTCCTGAAGGAGGAACGCAATCGCACCGTCTTCATCGAGATGCTGTATCGACCGGGACTTCGAGACGAACAGCGCCGGGAAGCGGTCGAAGGTTTGGCCAAGCTCGATAACAAGCCCGAACTGCGTGTGGTCATGGATGCGATCCGTTCGCTGGACGCCACGCAGACGAACGCCGAACTCGACGTCGTCTTCGACCTTGTTCGACAATTGACGGGACGCAGCTCCGAGGAATTGACAACCGCGCGATCAGAACTTGAAAAGCTCGCCACGACAGCCAAACAACCGATCTTCCGCCAGATCGGATACGTCTCGCTGGTCAACGTCGACGGCGATGCGACGAAAGCTTGGGCCCTTGCGATCGGCGATGCCAAGCGTTTGCAGGATCTTCTTGCGGCGATGCCTTTGATTCCGGATGCGAGCATTCGCGCTACACTCTACGACAAAGTCGAGCCGCTGCTGCACGGCTTGCCGAAAGAGCTTGCGGCCACGGCATCGAAGGGCACCGAAGGACGTTACGTCCGCATTGAGCTGCCAGAGCGGGGAACGCTGACGCTCGCCGAAGTCGAAGTCTACAGCGGCGATCAGAATGTCGCTCGCCGCGGCCGCGCCAGCCAAAAGAACACGGCACACGGTGGTGATGCCAGCCGGGCTATCGATGGCCGCACGAACGGCGACTACGGCTCGGGCACGCAGACGCACAGCGAAGAGAATACGGGACGCCCGTACTGGGAAGTCGATCTCGGCGAGTTGGTGCCGATTGACCGCATCGTCATCTTCAATCGGACCGACGGAGACCTCGGTAACCGCTTGAACAATTTCTCCTTGACGATCTTGGATGATGCCCGCGGTGAAGTCCTCAAATCCGAGGGCAATTCTGCGCCGAAACCGAGCACGGAGATCGTTTTCTTAGGAGGCGGCCCGGCCTTGTCGATCCGGCGCGCCGCGATGGATGCTCTGACGTTTGTGCGCGGCAAGGAATTGGAGACGTTCAAAACACTCGCCCAGTTCGTCAAAGAGGACGAAGACCGCATTGCGGCCGTTCGCGCCTTGCAGCGTCTGCCGCGCGTCACCTGGCCGGCGGAAGAAGCGCCGGCGCTCGTTGCCGTCTTACTGGACGTGATCAAAAAGACTCCAGCCGCGGATCGAACGACGCCCGCTGCCGCCGACACGTTCGAATTCATTGATGCCCTGACGCGTTTGCTGCCCGCCGATCAGGCGAAGAGCACCCGCGAGGAACTCGGCGAACTCGGTGTTCGGATCGTAAAGATCGGCACCGTGCTCGAAAAGATGTCTTACGACAGAGAGCTGATCGCGCTGCGAGCCGGCAAGCCAGTCGAGTTTATTTTCAGCAACAGCGACTTGATGCCGCACAACTTTGTCATCACGCAACCGGGCGCGATGGAAGAGATCGGGCTGATGGCCGAAGCGACCGCGCAATCGCCAGACGCCGCGAAACGTCAGTACGTTCCGAACTCGGGAAAGATCTTGCTGAAGAGCAAACTGCTACAACCGCGCGACTCAGAGAAGATCAGCTTCACGGCTCCGTCGACGCCGGGCATTTATCCGTATGTCTGTACGTATCCAGGTCACTGGCGGCGGATGTACGGTGCGCTGTACGTGGTCGAAGACCTCGACTCGTATCTGGCAAATCCCGATGAATACCTCGCCGCTCATCCGCTGGAGATCAAGGACGAGCTGCTGAAGTTCAATCGTCCGCGAACCGAGTGGAAGTTCGAGGATCTTGCTTCGGCCGTCGCCACGATGGAGCACGGCCGTTCGTTCGGCGACGCGAAGCAGCTGTTTACCGTCGCGAACTGTGTCGCCTGTCATAAGCTAAACGGTGCCGGCCAAGAGATCGGACCCGACCTGGCCAAGCTCGATCCGAAGTACAAAGCCATTGATATCTTGGCGGAAATACTCGATCCGTCGAAGCAGATCAACGAGAAGTTCCAGACGTATATCTTCGAGCTAACGTCCGGCAAGATCGTCACCGGCTTGGTCCTGGAAGAGAACGACGACGTCGTGAAACTGATCGAGAACCCGCTGGCCAAGGCCGATCCCGTGCTGATCAAAAAGTCGGAGATCGACGTCCGCGAGAAATCGCCCGTTTCGATCATGCCGAAGGGACTGCTTGAGAAGCTGACACGCGACGAGATCCTCGACCTGATCGCTTATATCACGGCTCGCGGGGACAAAGACAACATGCTATTCCATGGCGGACATGATCATTGAGAGCGTCCGAAGGGAATGGTGGAGATACCGCTATGAGCCTGTCCAACCCTGAACAGCTGGAAGTCACCCGGCGAAAGCTGCAACTTCTGGAAGAGCAAATCGAGACCGCACAAATCGAAAACAGTGGCACTTCTCACGCCACGAATCTCACGATTCAATCGCTCACTCGTCTTGCCAATCAACTCAAGGAAGAGATCGCCCGCTTTGAAGCCGAGAGTCCCGCCTAGCTGCCACACTTGCAGCTTTATCACACGCTATCGACATACCCACCTCATTTGACCGGAGACCTAACCTTGCACCTCCTTGATGAATACCGCTGTCGTCGAACCGAAGCCGCGTGTCTTGGAATACTGTCGGTTGGCCTTCTATTTGGTTGTCCACTCGCTTCGAATGCCGGCGAGACGTTCACGCAACAGCCAACGGTCGCGGCTTCGCAAGTTCGCGATGTCGTTGAGACAAGGCCGGAGGCCCCCGCGACTGATGGTGCCAGCCTCGATCAAGGACCAAAACCACTTTGGATCTGGGGGCCCGACGCGAATCGACAATATGTTGTCACCAAGGAGTTTGACGGCGGTTCGAAGAGCGCGCGGCTGAAAGCTTCGTGCGACAACCGCGTGACGTTGTTCGTCAACGGCAAACGTGTGGCGTCCAGCGACGAGTGGAATTCACCCGTCGACGTCGACATTCAAAAGCATCTGCAGCCGGGCAAGAACCTGCTCCGTGCCGAAGTCGCCAACGCCGGCGGGCCCGCTGCCTTTGTCTGCAAACTCGCGCTAACGATGCCTGACGGCGCGGTGCGATACGTCGTCTCGGACGAGACCTGGAACGCCGCGGAAAAGAGCAAGCCGGACCAACAAGTCGCCTTGAAGACTTTCGGCAAGATGGGGGTCCAACCGTGGGGCGACGTCTTCTCGCAACCGGTCGGGCTGGCCGCGAAAGATCGCGACGTGTTCAACGTCCCCGAAGGTTTTCAAGTCGAGTTGCTGTACACCGTGCCGAAAGAGACGCTCGGGTCGTGGGTCAACATCACGACGGATCCGAAAGGCCGCTTGATCGTCAGCGATCAAGGCAATCTGGGACTCTGCCGAATTACTCCGCCGGCGATTGGAAGTAACGACGAGACGAAGGTCGAATCGTTGGATGTGAAGATCGACGGCAAGATGGTCTCCGGCGCGCACGGTTTGTTGTGGGCCTTCGACTCGCTGTACGTCGTTTGCAACGGCGGGCCGGGCAGCGGGCTGTATCGCTGCCAAGACACCGACGGCGACGATCAGTTCGACAAGGTCGAGAAGCTACGCGACATCCCCGGCGGCGGCGAGCACGGGCCGCACGCGATTCGGCTGTCGCCCGATGGCAAATCGCTGTTCATCGCGGCGGGCAATCACACGCACATGCCGTTCGAGATCAAGACAAACGCTCCGCCCCAGACGATGGGCGGCCAGCGCACCGAACAACTCCGGGCGACATTACCGGAAGGAGTCACCAGCCGGTTGATGCCGAACTGGGACGAAGATTTGCTACTCCCACGTCAATGGGACGGCGGCGGGCACGCGGCCGGAGTGCTCGCGCCGGGCGGTTGGATTTGCAAAATCGATCCGGACGGCAAGAACTGGGAAGTTTTTTCCAACGGCTATCGCAACGAATTCGATTTCGCGTTCAACGCCGACGGTGAGATGTTCGCCTACGACGCCGACATGGAATGGGATTTCGGTTCGCCCTGGTATCGTCCGACGCGCGTCGTCCACGCGACCAGCGGCAGCGAGTTCGGCTGGCGCAGCGGCACCGGCAAGTGGCCCAGCTACTACATCGACAGCTTGCCCGAGCTGATCAACATTGGCCCCGGCTCGCCCGTCGGCGTCGAGTTCGGCTACGGCACCAAGTTCCCCGCCAAGTATCAGCAGGCGCTCTACCTCTGCGATTGGACCTTCGGCACGATGTACGCCATCCACATCGAGCCGTCCGGTTCGAGCTACACCGCGACGAAGGAAGAGTTCGTCTCGCGCACGCCGCTGCCGCTGACCGACTGCACCGTCGGCCAGGACGGAGCCTTGTACTTCACCATCGGCGGCCGAGGCGCTCAGTCCGAGTTGTATCGAGTCACCTATGTCGGTAAGGAGGACACTTCACCGGTTGTTGCCGCCGATGGACCATCGCGGCGCGACAACGGGCTGGTTCCAACTTCGCCGCGACGATTGCGAGAGTTGCGGCATCAGATTGAGGCCTACCACGTTGGTACGCACAATTACAGCACGGCCGTGCCGTTTCTCGTACCGCAGCTTTCATCGAGCGATCGGCAAATTGGTTATGCCGCGCGTGTCGCGTTGGAACGAATCTGGGAAGATTGCTGGCAAAACGAAATCCTGGGTGTGGACAACGCGACCAACCATTCCGCGGAGCGGACCATTCAAGGTTGTGTTGCGTTGGCACGTCAGGCGGAACCGGAACTCTTGCCGCAGATTCTTGCAGCCCTCGGCACGCTAGACTTTGCAAAGCTCAGCGATACACAGCAACTCGGCCTGCTGCGTGCGTATCAGCTCGTGTTCATCCGGCTCGGCAATCCCATCGACGGAGACGACATCACGTCCGCCGCGCTGACGAAGAAGTTTGACGATCTGTTCCCGCAGAAGTCGGACTTCGTCAACCGCGAGCTGGCGATCCTGATGATTCACTTCCAGTCGCCCGATGCGGCGAAGAAGCTCGTGCCGCTGCTGACTCGCGAACGCGTCGCGTCGCAGGAATCGATTGGCGAACTGCTCACACGCAACTCAGGCTACGGCGGTACGATCGCCGCGATGCTCGCCAACCAGCCCGATCAGCAGCAGTATCACTATGCCTTCAATCTGCGAAACCTGAAGACTGGTTGGACGCTCGACCAGCGCAAAACGTACTTCGCTTGGTTCGACAAGGCTCGCCAATGGAGTGGCGGAGCGAGCTATCCCAAGTTCCTCACCAACATCGACAACGACGCGTTCGCCAACTGTACCGACATCGAACGCCTCGCCGTCGAAGCCAGTGGAGTCCGTAAGCCCTACGTCGCTCCCGCCCTGCCCAAGCCCGCCGGCCCCGGCAAGGAATACGCCGTGGGCGACGTCATCGCGCTGGCGACGGACAAGCTCAAGGGCCGCAACTTCAAGAATGGCGAGAAGATGTACAAAGCCGCCCGCTGCGTCGTCTGCCACCGCTTTGGTGGCGACGGCGGAGCCACCGGCCCTGACCTCACTCAACTCGCCGGTCGCTTCAATCTCAAAGACCTGACCGACGCCATCGTCGATCCCAGCAAAGTGATTTCCGACCAATTCAAGGCTTCGATCATCGCGACGACGGACGGAAAAGTCATTACCGGCCAACTCGTGAGCGAAACAAAGGACTCGGTTACGCTCTTGATCGACCCCGAGAACGCCACGAAAGTCGTCGAGATCAAAAAAACCGACATCGAAGCGAGCCAACCGTCGTCCGTCTCGCTGATGCCGAAGGATTTGCTCAAGTCGTTGAACGAGCGGGAGGTCCTCGACCTGTTGGCTTATCTGCTGTCTCGTGGCAATCCAGGCGACGCGATGTTCGGCGAGTAGACTGAGCCACTTGACCGGTGCCGTCCGTCCACCAAACGGCATGCCTCAGAGGCTCGGCAGTCGCCCCAGCTAGGTACGGGGCCATCGAGCAGAGTCGCCAGTTGTGGTCTAAGACACCACCATTTGTTTCGGTAGTGGTACAGTTTGGCGATTGGCATGGAAACCCGACGCGTAAGCGATAACGCAGCACGTTGCCTCGCTTACGCGTCGGGTTACGAGGCGATCACCTCTACGCCCCGAGATCGGCAAACTGTACCACCACCATTTTTTTCAGAATGATGGTGTGCGGTGCCTCGGAAACGGTATGATGTTCGAGGAACTTGGCCGGTGCGCCAGGAGGCATGTGCATTCGTGTCGGTATTGATTCACAGGAGATTCAAACATGGTTAAGACTACAGTCCTGACGATCTGCGTGGCGTTGCTTGTTCTAGCGGCGACGGTGAATGCACAGGAAAAGAAGCCCCCGGTGCCCGCCGCCCCGCCGACGCCCGCGCTAATCGATCTTGCCGCACCAACGGCGTTCCCTGGCGGAATAGACATCGCTGCCGAAATGAAGAAGCAAATGGACTTGCGAAAGGCAACGCTAAAGAAGCTCATCGAGGAGCACGGCAAAGACAGCATCGAGGTTAGGAATGCGCAGCAGTCATTGCGGGAGATGGAACGCTTTGCAAAGCAGGCCTTGCAGTTCAGCACGCCCGGTGGCGTCGACCCAGCCGCGCTCGCGCCGCTGACACTAGGAACCTCGCGCGCTGAGATGATGCTAGATTTTCTGCGTTCGATGTCAGTGGCAGGCGGCCCTGACCACGCGGATCCGTTCGGCTCTGCCGACCCGCTACGCACGGCCATGCAGGGATTGGAGTTTGAGTTGAAGTCGCTGGCTGCTGAAATTCACAGTACGAAAGACGAAGCCGCCAAAAGCGCGAAGAGCGAGGAGCTTCGCGAGATCGCCGAGACGGTGGTTGTACTACGAACGCGGTATCGCCAGAAATCGATCAAGGCGTTCGAAGAGCGACTGGCCGCATTGAAAGCAGAAGACGAAGGCGATTCCGTCGATTCGCTGATCGCCCGATTGCTTCAGACGAACGAGAAGCCAGAGGGTGACGAACCGAAGGAGAAGGAGAAGGAGTAGGAGTAGGTCCGGTGGGCCGATCTCGTCCTGACTTGGAGAAGGCAGCACCGTCGATCCCGTTAATCGCAAGGGATCGACGGACACGGTAGTGTCTGAGAGCCTGTGCGTGCGCTGACATTCTTCCCAACGCTGCCAGCGACGTTGCGCCGGGGGCTCTTCGTCGGCAGCCCACGCGTTCCCCAGCGCGAATCGCAGGATCTGTATTCATTGGCTATAATGAGCACCTGCTCCATATCCCCGTTACTCAGGTGAATCAATGAACCGAGTACTGCTGCCCGCCTTCGCCGCGCTCCTCGCGTGTACCGCGCTCACGCCGAACACGATGCTCGCAGCTGACTCAGCCGTGTCGTCAATCGACTTCAACCGCGACATCCGCTCGATTCTTTCCAACAAGTGCTACGCCTGCCACGGTCCTGATGCAGCGGAGCGTCAAGCCGGGCTGCGGCTCGATTCGCAAGCGGGAGCGACCTCGCCCGCCGAATCCGGCGAGGTGCCGATTGTCGCCGGCAAGCCGGAAGAAAGCGAGTTAATCGCGCGGATCACCAGCACCGACGATGACGTCCGAATGCCTCCTGGCGACTCGGGCAAGACGCTGTCGGCGCACGAGATCGAGCTGCTGACGGAATGGGTCAAACAGGGTGCGGCATTTCCGGCTCATTGGTCCTATGTCAAACCGGTTCGTCCAGAGTTGCCTGATCTACGTGGCCTTTCACTCCGTGAAAGTGCGTCCGTTCGCGGAGCGAACGGCGACTATCTGGACTGGCCGAGAAACGCAGCTGACCACTTCATTCTCGCGCGCTTGCTGCGAGAAAAACTCGTGCCGTCGCAGGAAGCGGATCGGTATGCACTCGTCCGCCGGCTGTCGCTCGATCTGACCGGCCTGCCGCCGACCGTCGAAGAAGTCGATCAGTTCGTCAACGATACCGATCCGAAAGCTTACGAGAACCTTGTCGATCGTTTGCTGGAGAAGAAGACGTACGGCGAGCATTGGGCGCGGATGTGGCTCGATTTGGCCCGCTACGCCGATTCATCCGGCTACGCGGACGACCCGCCGAGGGTCATCTGGGGCTTTCGCGACTATGTGATCCGCTCGCTGAACAGCAACAAGCCATTCGATCAGTTCACGATCGAGCAGATCGCCGGCGACCTGCTTCCCGACCCGACCGATGACCAGCTGGTGGCAACGGCGTTCCATCGCAACACACTGACCAACAACGAAGGCGGCACGAACGACGAGGAGTTCCGCAACGTCGCCCTCGTCGATCGCGTCAACACGACGATGGCTGTCTGGATGGGAACGACGATCGCCTGTGCCCAGTGCCACACGCACAAATTCGACCCGATCACGCAAGAGGAATATTTTCGCGTCTTCGCGATCTTCAACGACTCCGAGGATGCCGATCGCCGCGACGAAAGCCCGCTGGTCGAAGTCTGGACCGAAGAGCAAACGAAACAGAAAGCCGACTGGCGGGCCGAGGTCGAACGGCTGAAAGCCGAGTTGACGGCGGATACGCCGGAGTTGCGCGAAGCACAAGCTCGTTGGGAGGCGAAGGTCGCGGCCGACGAGCGGCAAGCGGTCACGGGGCGTTTCGTGCGCGTCGAGATCGTGGACCGCGAAGAGTTTCTTTCGTTGGCTGAAGTTCAGGTCTTTCAGGGCGAAGAGAACGTCGCCCGCAAGGGGAAAGCGACTCAATCGAGCACCGACTACGACGGGCCTCCGGAACTCGCCATCGACGGGAACACCGACGGCGACTACACCAAAGCCAAATCGACCACTCACACCAAGAAGGCTAAGAATCCTTCCTGGCAGGTTGAATTGTCCGAGCCAGCCGCCGTCGACCGGATCGTCGTCTGGAATCGGACGGATGGAAACGTCGGGGGCCGATTGGCCGGCTACCGCGTCTCGATTCTCGATGACCAGCAGCAACCAATTTGGACGCAGCAGATCGCCGAATCACCAGCACCGAGCAAAGAACTTGGCATCGCCGGAGTTCCAGCTGACATCCTCGCGATCGTCAAGACAGCCGCCGAGACCCGCGACGACAAACAGAAGCAGCAGCTCAACGATTACTATCGCACGATCTCGCCGGAGTTAAAAACCGTTCGCACGCAACTCGCTCAGGTCGAAAAGCAACTGGCCGACGCCAAGCCTTACACGACGGTGCCCATCATGCGCGATCTGGCCGGCGACCAGCGCCGCCAGACCAAGATTCAACTGCGCGGCAACTTTTTGCAGACGAGCGACGAAGTAACCGCCGGTGTTCCAGCCGCGTTCCATCCGGTGCCGGAAGGCGAGCCGATCAATCGGCTGACGTTGGCCAAGTGGCTGGTGGACGACGAGAATCCGCTAACCGCGCGGGTCATCGCGAACCGTTATTGGGAAGCGATCTTTGGCGCGGGCATCGTGCGGACGAGCGAGGAGTTCGGCTCGCGAGGCGAATTGCCTTCGAATCCGGAACTGCTCGACTGGCTGGCCACCGAGCTGATGCGACTCGACTGGGACTTGAAGGCCTTCGTCAAACTGCTCGTCAGCTCGGCGGCGTATCGGCAAAGCTCAGTCGTGACGCCGGAGTTGGTCGAACTTGATCCGGACAACCGCTTGGTCGCTCGTGGTCCGCGTTTCCGAATGTCGGCCGAGATGATTCGCGATCAGTCCTTGTTCGCAGGCGGTCTGCTGAGCGACAAAATGTTTGGTCCGCCCGCCAAGCCGCCGCAGCCCAATATAGGCTTGACCGCGGCATTCGGCGGCGGCATCGATTGGACGACGAGCGAAGGCGACGATCGTTACCGGCGCGGGCTGTATACGACCTGGCGGCGTTCCAATCCGTACCCGTCGATGGCGGCGTTCGATGCGCCGAATCGTGAGGTCTGTACGATCGCACGAGACCGCACGAACACACCGCTGCAAGCGCTGGTGACGCTGAACGATCCGGTCTATATCGAAGCCGCCCAGGCACTGGCTCGCCGGATCGCGACCGGTGGTGAGACGACGGAAGCGAAGATGACGCACGGCTTCCGGCTCTGTTTGGCGCGACCGCCAAGCGAATCGGAGTTACTCCGTCTCGTGAGTCTTTACGATGCGACTTACGCCGAATTCAAAGACGAACCGGAGCAGGCCATGAAGCTGGCGACCGATCCGCTGGGAGCCGCTCCCGAAGGAAGCGATGTAATTGAGCTGGCTGCGTGGACTGTCGTCGGCAATGTGCTGCTCAACTTGGACGAGATGTTCTTGAAACGATAACGTAGGGTGGGCCAAGTCTTCGCGGCCCACCATGCCCAGGGAAACCTGGACTGCACGATGGTGGGCCGCGAAGACTTGGCCCACCCTACCTAGGAGAGACCGCAATGGACCCTCGATTGGAACTTTTGCAAACGACAACCAGACGGCACTTCCTGCAGCAATCCTCCGCCTGCCTCGGCGGGATCGCGTTGAGTGCCCTGATGAACGGCAGTGCGTCGGCGACTTCCGCCGCGGCCGATCCATTGGCTCCTCGCCAGTCGCACTTTCCAGCCAAGGCAAAGCAAGTCATTTATCTGCATTTAACTGGATCGCCTCCGCATCTGGACCTATTCGATTACAAGCCGGAACTGGTCAAGCACAGCGACGAAGACTGTCCGAACGAATTCCTCGAAGGCCAGCGGTTCGCGTTCACGACGGGCGTGCCGAAGCTGATGGGAACGCCGCGAACTTTCAAGCAATGCGGCCAAGGCGGCGTCTGGCTGTCGGATGCAGTACCTCACTTCCACGGCATCGCCGACGACTTGTGCGTGATCAATTCGATGACCACCGACCAATTCAATCACGCGCCCGCCGAGTTGCTTGTTTACACCGGTTCGCCGCGCCCCGGTCGGCCTTCGCTGGGCGCTTGGGCCACGTACGGATTGGGAACGGAAAACGCGAATCTGCCAGGCTTCGTCGTGTTGATCTCCAGCGGCGTCCAGCCTAACGGCGGCAAGAACTCGTTCGGCAGCGGCTTTTTGCCGTCGGTCTACCAAGGCGTGCAGTGTCGATCGAAAGGCGATCCCGTCCTGTACGCCTCCGACCCGCCAGGGATGGATCGCGAGCTGCGCCGCAAGAGCCTTGCTGCTTTGCGGGACTTGAACGAACTGCAAGCGAAGGAGCTTGGCCATCCCGAGACGCTCACACGCATCGCCCAGTACGAACTGGCCTTCCGCATGCAGACCTCCGTCCCCGAAGTGATGAACATCAACGACGAACCGCAACACACGATCGACGCCTACGGCGCGAAGCCGGGTGATGCGAGCTTCGCGAATAATTGCCTGCTCGCTCGGCGGCTGGTCGAGAACGGCGTGCGTTACGTCCAGCTGTTCGATTGGGGCTGGGATTTCCACGGCACCGGCGCGGATACCGGTTTGACAGACGGGCTGACGAACAAGTGCGCCACGATGGACAAGCCGATTGCGGCCTTGATCAAGGATCTGAAGGATCGTGGCCTGTTCGACGAGACGCTGATCATCATCGGCGGCGAGTTCGGCCGCACGCCGTTCCGCGAAGGACGCACCGCCGCCAGCGCGGTGCTCGGCCGCGACCACTATCCCGATTGTTATTCGATGGTGTTGGCCGGCGGAGGAGTCAAGGGTGGGATCAACTACGGCGAGTCCGACGAACTCGGCTTCCGCGTGGCCCGCGACAAGGTTCACATTCACGACCTGCAAGCCACCATCCTGCATCTGCTCGGCTTCGATCACGAGCGGCTCACGTATCGCTTCCAAGGCAGGGACTATCGCCTGACCGATGTGCATGGGGAGGTTGTGGATGGCATCCTGGCGTAGTGGGCGCGCGAGCCTGTCTGGTTCCCAGGCGAGAGCCTGGGAACGAGTCGTCTTGTTGATTGTTTGCTTCGTCGCGCAAGCATCCTTCGCCGCGGAGCCACCGACAACTCTCGAATACAACCGCGACATCCGGCCGATCCTCGCGGACAACTGCTTCCAGTGTCACGGCGCGGACAGCGCCGCCCGCAAAGCGGACCTGCGGCTCGATCAGCGAGCCGTCGCGATTGATTCTGGCGCGTTAACGCCGGGCCAGCCGGAGGGCAGCGAACTGCTGCGTCGCATCTCGTCGGATGATCCCGAAGAGATGATGCCGCCTCTGTCAACTCGACGAATGTTGAGCACCGAACAGAAGGCAAAGTTGCGGCGGTGGATCGCAGAGGGTGCGGCGTACGAAGAGCATTGGTCGTTTGTGCCGCCGGTCAAAGTGCCTTTACCTGACGCAGTCTCGCGCAGCGCGATCGATCACTTCGTACTCGATCGATTGACAAAAGAAGGTTTGGCACCGAGTCGCGAAGCCGCACGAACGACGTTGATCCGACGGCTGTCGCTGGATCTGACCGGCTTGCCGCCGACTCCGGAGGAAGTTGACGCGTTCGTGGCCGACAAGTCGGATTCCGCCTACGAAGACCTGGTCGATCGCTTGCTCAAATCGAGCCGTTACGGCGAGCACATGGCAAGCTACTGGCTGGACGCGGCGCGGTATGCCGACAGCAACGGCTATCAATACGACACCGAGCGGACCATGTGGCCGTGGCGTGAATGGGTGATCCGGGCGTTCAACGACAACATGCCGTTCGATCAATTCACGATCGAGCAGTTGGCCGGCGACCTGCTGCCCAATGCGACCACGCAGCAGCGACTCGCCACCGGCTTCAACCGCAACCACCCCATCACGATCGAAGGCGGAGTGATCGACGAAGAGTACCGCACCGAGTATGTGATCGATCGGCTCACGACGACTTCGACGGTCTGGATGGGGCTGACAATGGGCTGTGCCCGCTGCCACGATCACAAATTCGATCCGCTGACGCGAGCCGACTTCTACAGCTTCTTTGCCTTCTTCAACAATCTTCCCGAGAAAGGCAACAGCGGTTTCGCGCCGCTGTTGAAGGCTCCGACGCCGTCGCAGCAAGCGGAACTCGACAAGATGGCCAGCTGGCAAGCGAGCATCGAAGCTGCGTTGGTTCCCTTTGCCGGCCAGATCGCGGCACAGCGAGCCGTTTGGGAAGCGACGGCCAGCAAACGCGCCGAAAACCAATGGCGAGTTCTGTCCCCCACAGAGATGAAGTCGACCGGCGGTTCGACGCTGACATTGCTCGACGATTCGTCAGTCCTCGCCGGCGGAGCCAGTCCCGGCAACGACGATTATGAACTCAACTTCGCGAACGTCGCCGCCGACATCACCGCGATTCGGCTGGAAGCGGTTACACACGAATCGCTGCCGCACAAGGGAGCCGGCCGGGCGTTCAATTCAAACTTTGTGCTCAGCGAATTCGAGGTTTCTGTTGCCTCGCAAGGCGACGCGGCGAGTCCAACAAAAGTAAAACTGGCGTCCGTCTCGGCTGACTACTCGCAGAAGAACTACGAGGTCGCGCAATCCATCGACGGCAATCTCGGCACCGGCTGGGCGGTGGATGGGCCGACTCGCAAAGAGAACGCAACCGCCGTCTACTTGCTTGACGAGCCGCTTCAATCGCCCGAACGAGCGACGCTTCTGATCGCAATGCGGCAACGCTTCGGCAGCACACATACGATTGGCCGCTTCCGCATCTCCGTTACGAATGATCCATCGTTTGCCATTCCGCCGGGTGTCAGCGGCGCGCTAGCAGTCGCACCGGGTCAACGTAGCGAGGCCCAAACGAAACTCCTCACCGAACACTTCCTCTCGCATATTGCCAAGGGCGAGATGGGTGAACTTGGCAAGCTATTGCCGAAATTTCGAACTCGGCGACAGGAGATCGAAGCCTCGTATCCCGAGTCGTTGGTTATGGCCGAGATGGCGACTCCCCGCGATACGTTCATGCTGGTTCGCGGCCAATATGATCAGTTGGGAGACAAAGTCATTGCCGCCCTGCCGGCGTTCCTCCCGCAACCGACCGCGGATGTCAAGATGGATCGCCTGGCTCTCGCCAAGTGGCTTGTCAGCCGCGAGCATCCGCTCACTGCACGCGTCTTCGTCAATCGGCTGTGGCAGCAACTGTTCGGCATCGGCGTCGTACGAACCACCGAGGACTTGGGCACGCAGGGCGAATGGCCCAGCCACCCCAGGCTGCTCGATTGGCTGGCGGTGGACTTCATGGACAGCGGCTGGGACGTGAAGCAGCTCGTGAAGACGATCGTCATCTCGTCGACCTATCGCCAGTCATCCGACATCAGCGCCGAGTTGGCAACCCGCGATCCCGAGAACCGCCTGCTGGCGCGCGGCCCGAGATACCGAATGTCGGCCGAGATGATCCGCGACAACGCGTTGGCGGTGAGTGGATTGCTGGTCGAGCGAGTTGGCGGATCGAGCGTTTATCCGTATCAGCCTGCAGGGTTGTGGCTCGAAATCAACAATCGCCCGAATTACTCGAAGGAATATCCAACGGGCAGCGGCGACGATCTGTATCGCCGCAGCCTGTACACGTATTGGAAGCGAACGCTCCCGCATCCCATGCTGGCGGCATTCGACGCGCCCGAACGCGAAGTCTGTCTCGTCCGCCGATCCAGGACTAACACTCCTTTGCAGGCGCTCGTCGTATTGAACGATCCGCAGTTCGTTGAGGCCGCGCGCCATCTGGCCGAGCGCATGATGACCGAGGGCGGAGCGGACGTCGATGCTCGTCTCACGCGCGGTCTGCAATTGGCACTGGCCAGAAGGCCGCGACCCGATGAATTGAACGAATTGCGTCAGTATTTCGCGTCCGAACTCGTGTACTTTTGTGACGATCCAGCCGCGGCAGAGAAACTGCTTTCGGTCGGCCAGTCGTCGCGAGACGAAGCGCTCAACAAACGGGAACACGCGGCGTACGCCAGCGTGGCTCGCCTGCTGTTGAACTTGGACGAAACACTAACAAAGAATTGATTGACGGCCGGTCCTGTTAAAGCAGGGTTGATCGAGAGACTAACAGCATGGCATGGCGACCAGCGGACTGGGTGTTGGAAGGCGAACTCGATAACACGACTCCCGGTTGGACGATCGGTTGGATTCGGCTTCAAGGCCGCGACGAGCCCTTGCGGCTCAAGTTGCTCGGCAATTGTCATCCCGATTTGGCCGGTTGGAAGTTTCGCATTGTACGAACGGATCCGATTCCCGAATGGGTCGAGCCGAACGACTACGCGGGCATCGCCACGGATCAATCGGGAACGATCGGCGATGTCACGGCCGACCAAATGCTGCAGCATTACGAGTGTTCCAGCGGCGAGTTTGTGCGACTGGCCGCGGCCGGCAACCGACCGACGACGACGTTGCGCAAGGCGTTGTATCTGGAATGGTTTAGTCAACGAAACGGACGCGTTGTGATTCAGTGTACGCGTTTGGCCGTCGAGCGGTTGGGAGAGCGAGCGTTCGAGTTGACGGAGGAACAGTGGATCGAACAGGCGAAACAAAACAACGAGGAGATGACGTTCTTCATGCATCAACTCGGCGACGCCCTCGACACCCAACTCGGCGACGACGGTAGTCCGAATGAATCGGACTCGTAAGGCGGCTGTCCCCCAAGTGCTGACGAGCGATACTCAAATGACGCGCCGAGCGACAAGAGCCTAAAGTTGGAGTGAACGCAATGGCCGGCAAGACGCCCAGGAAGTCGGCGAAGGTTGCAAAGAAGGCCGCCGCCAAGCGGGTCGCTGCGAAGCCGGCTCTCCTCACAGGCGGCAACCCTCAGATCGCGAAGGCCGACGGCGACGCTCCCGTGCAGGCCTACATCGCGGCCATGCCGGGTTGGAAAGGCAACGTCGGGCACCGCCTCGACGCGATCATCGTGCGAACCGTCCCCGGCGTGCGCAAGGCCGTGAAGTGGAACTCGCCATTCTACGGCATCGAGGGCCGGGGCTGGTTCCTGTCGTTCCATGTCTTCACTCGCTACGTCAAGGTGTCCTTCTTCCGCGGCACGTCGCTGCGCCCCGTCCCGCCCAGTGGCACGGCGCGCAGCAAGGACGCTCGCTGGATCGACATCCATGAAGACGACGAACTCGACGAGGCGCAGATGGCGACGTGGGTGAAGCAGGCCGCCGCCTTGCCCGGCTGGGTTCCTTAGCCAGCGGTCCTGCACCATTTTGTCGGGCCGGATTATTCGTAACCCGACGCGTAAGCGAGGAATTCCCGCGTGTTTCCTCGCTGACGCGTCGGGTTATGATTGCGCGGTGTTTTAGGCGAGATTAACACAACCTACCGCTCGATCTTCCGTCGAGGAAAGCCGATTGAAAGCGGACGATCCCATGCTCTCTAAACTCGGCCGGCGCGACTCGTTCAGTATGGCTACGTCTTTCACTGGTTTTCTTCTTGAAGAGGACGGTACGCCGCCAGCGAGGCCGGACCCTCGCTCGGCCATTGGCCCTTCGGCATGGTCACGGTCTGAAGTTTTGCCGGATCCAGCATCATCGTATGCAGTTTCGAGGATTCGCGAAAACGACTCCGGTCTTTTCGACCGATGCTCCTGACGATTTCGGCCATCGGGTACACCGATGCGCGCAGAGGCAGACGCCGTGACTCCGTTCAACGTCCGACCGGATCAAGCCTTCGAGCAGGGTCGTCTTACCTATGCCGGTCTTGCCAACGATATAGAGGGCCGGAACCAATCTTCCCGAGCGATGTCGAACGTTCCCTGATCCCCACGATGGCGGACTCGGCCGAGGACCACCGCATCGTCCTGTTCTCCCGTGAAAAGTTGCACGGGAGCAGGGAGCTCCGTGAACGGCAGCCTAGCCTTCTGATCGGTCTGGGCTGTGGTGGCCGCCGCGTGAAAGAGCATCGCAAGCTCACAGTGCAACTGGAAGAACGACCGGCCCCGCCATGACGGTGCCTGGTTTCAATCCATGGCCAACCAACAAGACCTGTCCGACCTGTCCGGTTTTCCATTCCTTGTGTCCTTGCCCGTCACATAGACGTCTTGCTCTGCAGCCACTTGAGCGCCGCACTCGCTTTCTCTTCTCTCGCTTTCCACATGGCGAGTCGCTGTTGCAGCGGGGGCGAGCTTCAAAGAAAACTGGCTGTTTAGCCGCAAGACGCTGTTTAGCCGCAAGACTTTGATTAAAACTATCGTAACCCCTGTTACGCCAATCAAAGTAGGAACAAGGAACCACCAAAACGCCGCGTTTGCCTTCCACATCGGTTCCTGATGTCCGGGGTGCTGACGAACTATCGATTCCATACACCCACCGCAGAGCCCAATGGGGATCGCCAAAAAAATCCCGAGCCCTATCCAAAGTACGAGCCACACTCCTCCGACCCGGGACGAACTAGCTGTTTGCTGAGCGTTTCGCGCAGCAATTGTAGCCCTAGAATCCTGAATCTCGATTTCGATCCTTTCTCTTGTATCTTTCGCAAACTGAATCCCTTGAACCAGTTGCTGGCGAGCCCCGTTCATAACAGCTTCGCATTCGATCCGCGCTTGCTTGCTCTCGTGAACCGCAACTACATAGCTGGCCAGACTTATGCGTTTCAATCTTGTGTTGGTGTCTGTAGGAAGGTTCACCTCAAGTTCGTCAAATTCGGCCATCTTATAAGCTTGCCTCGCTACGTCAATGTTGGCCTGTAGCTGCCTAAGGCCGCGCGTGGCGTTCTCTCTGGCGTGCTGCGTCCGGCGCGTTCGAAGTGCCAACAACTCCTGCTTTATGGACCCTGTCATGAGACGAAATCCGGTTCACTAAACATCGTAACGATCGTTTCGGGCCGCAGGTCAATGCACTTTTCTAGCAAGGCGAGTGCATCCTTGGCTCGTTGGGTTCTCGCTGCGTACCTCGCGGCATCGTAGAGCACATCATGGTCTTCTCCGGCGACCGTCAGTATCTTTTGGATAGTCGCGTACGCATCTTGATCCTTGCCCTGCAAGTACTGCATATAGGCGAGGTGCCTTACGCTCTCGACGTACGTTGGGTTCTTGCGCGGCGGCAATGCCGTTAGCCTCATTGTGCCACCCAGCCTTTGCAGGCGATTTGCCATCTCCTGCAACCTCGGACTCCGCGAATAACCTTCCAAGGTCACAGTACAGTATTCGACATCCTGGCTTGCGCTCAGCCTCCCCGCATGGTAAAAAGCCTCCGCCGCCTCAGTGAGGTTGCCCTTGAACTTCCATTGGAGCCAACCAAGATCAAACCAAGCGAGATAGTCCCGCCTCCCAATCGGGTTATTCAGAACTCCTTGCAGGAGGCTTACGGCCTCTTTGAAATGTTCTTTTTGGTCTCGCCCACACGTCCGGGCACCGTTGTCTAGCGCCCTGCTGGCTTCTCGCAGAAGTTCTTTTGCTTTCGCCTCATAAGGATTGCGCAAGAGCTGGGTAATCTCCTGCAATGTCCGCTGTTGGGCGATCAGGAGGTGGGCAATTACATCGAAACCAGCTTCTAGTATTGCCGTCTGGGTTTCAATTGCCTCGCGCACCTCTTCGGTGGTGGCTTTGAGTTCCTTCAGGCTTTTCGCAAGCTCGCCAAAGCCTTCCTTCAAAAGATCGCTCTGCGCGTTTATCGCGCCCAATAGCTCAAGGTTGTGCCGCGCCGCCTTGCGTTGGCGCCTAAATGCCTCCCTTTTGGTAAGAGACAACCTCGGCAGTATCGCGCGCTATCATCCGCAGATGGTAATGGTTCTCGATCTCGCGCAGCGGACTGCTCGGTGAGAACAAGATTTCGTCAAAGGGTATAGGCATGGGAACATCCCACCCGGTCTAACGAATTGGGACTACGTGGCCGCTTTGAGACTCGTACTGTGAAGTCACCGCCGCATCGCCAAAATGTGCTGCGAATGCCTTTGCGGATTCAAGCGAGGCACAAAGCTACGGGCCAATGCTCTTGAATGCGACTTCATCAACTTGGACCTCCAGGTATCGTTGTAATGTCTTTTCCCATCGGAATCAAACGGTGCGGCCCAGCTCGCCCGATGGCCGACGAAGATTTGCTCGCACCAATTATGGGCCTTGGCGAGCGTCAATGAGTCGGAGTCCTTGTTGGGTCATCTTTCCTTGGTCATTTTACCCAATAGATCGACGAACCGGGTCGCCGCGAGTGCGGGTGCCGCTGGCCCGTCCTTTCCGGCTGGGCCGTCCCTTGCCCCACAACCCAGGGCGAGGGTAACGCCAAAGCCGTTTGTGACTCAGGACGACAACTCCGCAGTCAGTTGGGCCGAAACCGTTCGGCGTACATGACGTCAACCGAATGCGAGATACGGGGATTCCCTGCGCGCATCGGTGTAGCCGGCCGGGGGCGTGATCACGGGAGGGTTCGCAGCCTCGGTGGGCGCAACCGGCGATGTCAAGCGGATGTCGCTGCCTGCTTGAGTCGATAACACCGACGCAATTGGGCGGGAACATATTTGGAGGCTCGCCACCCACCGCGATGGTTCGCCCAGCGGCACTTCTTGCAACCGCTCCGGCCACACTTTCGTCCACGGACGAGAGCCTGAAGACGGTACGCGTTCTTCTCGCAACTCCATCTGCATTGAATTCGCGGCCAGACTTAACTCGACCGGATCGATAGTCAATTGCTAGTAGTGTCCAAATAGCGCGTGCTGGGGATGCAGGTCAATCGGCTGGCTGTCGGCAGTTTCGTACGAGAGCGTGGCCCGCTGGGCTCCGGCGGGATGTTGGTATCTACAGAAGAAAATCAGACCAGATCCGCCGGAGCCCGGCGGACCACACTATTAGGACACTACCCTTGCTTGCCAGGGCGACGAAGTTCGTTCTCTGGGGTAGTATGATTGGATTGGTGCTCCAAGCCCGATATGCCAACGAGTTCGCTATGTTACACCACACTCGCCGTCATTTTTTCAAGCAGTCGACCGCTTCCATTGGGGCGGCTGCGCTGGCCCAGTTGATTGGGGACACGTCTGTCAAAGCTTCGGCGAGCGCGCGAGCCAAACGCGTCATTTACCTGTTTCAATCCGGCGCGCCCTCGCAGGTCGACCTGCTCGATTACAAACCGGAACTCGCCAAACTGCACGGCACCGAACTGCCTGCTTCCGTTCGGATGGGACAACGCTTGACCGGCATGACGTCGGGGCAGAAGGAGTTGCCGGTCGCGAAGAACATTTGGGACTTCAAGCAATGTGGCGAGTCGGGAACGTGGCTCAGTGATCTATTGCCGCACATCGGCAGCGTTGCGGATGATATCTGCGTCGTGAAGACGATCCATACCGAAGCGATCAATCACGATCCGGCAATCACGTTCTTCATGACCGGCAACCAGCAACCCGGGCGGCCGAGCATCGGATCGTGGGTCAGCTACGGCATCGGTTCGGCCAACGAGAACCTGCCGGCATTCGTTGTTTTGCTTTCCAAGAACACCTACGCGGCGGCCCAACCTTTGTACGCGCGACTGTGGGGAAGCGGTTTTCTGCCGGCGAATCATCAAGGCGTCAAGTTCCGCTCTTCCGGTGACCCCGTGCTGTACCTGAACGATCCGGCCGGTTCGACGCTAGAGTCCCGCCGACGCTTGCTCGACTCGTTAGGAAAACTGAACCGCATCCAGCTGGAACAAGCCGGCGATCCTGCCATCGAAGCACGCATCGCTTCGTACGAAATGTCTTATCGGATGCAGATGTCTGTGCCCGATTTGACCGACTTCTCGGACGAACCCGAGTCGACCTTCAAACTCTACGGAGAAGATGCGAGGACACCCGGCACGCACGCGGCCAACTGTTTGCTGGCTCGACGCTTGGCCGAACGCGACGTTCGGTTTATTCAGTTGTTCCATCGCGGCTGGGACAACCACTCGCAACTGCCGACGGAACATCCCAAGGTCTGCAAAGAAGTCGATCAAGGCTCCGCCGCACTCGTCAAGGATTTGAAGCAGCGCGGCTTGCTCGACGACACATTGATCATCTGGGGTGGCGAGTTCGGGCGCACGGTTTACGCACAAGGCTCGTTGAGCGGGAATGGCTACGGTCGCGATCATCACCCCCGTTGCTTCAGCATGTGGCTGGCCGGCGGCGGCATCAAGGGCGGCACAACGTGGGGCGAGACGGACGACTTTTGTTACAACATCGCCCGCGACGGCGTTCACGTCAACGAATTGAATGCCACGATCCTGCACGCCCTGGGCATCGACCACCGCCAGCTGACCTATCGCTTTCAAGGACTCGACCAGCGACTCACCGGCGTCGAGGAAGTCGAGCTAGTTCATGGTATCCTGAGTTAACTGTTCAAGCTGAAAACTGCCGCACGACGAACTGTCTAAAACCGTGCGGCCTTCGGTGGAGTGAACAAGAGAAGGAACGCTAATCGACTCTGATCCTCGCTAATGAAGAGATCCTGAGAACTGGCTTAGCTTAGAAACAGTGTCTTAATAAGTTCCCGTAGTGGTGGCTTCCAGCCGCCGCTGGACGATGGCGGCTAGAAGCCACCACTACGGAAATCGGGAAGTAGTAACGACACACTTTCTTAGATTCGTGGTAATCAGCGTTGATTAGTGTTCCCTTGCGAACGAGCGTTTTCACTTTGAGTTAACGTGGTGGTTTGTTTTACCACCCGACCGCAATTTTCCGGACATCGAAAGAGCTTTATGAAGCCACTCCACCTAATCGTCGCACTTTCCGTGTTGCCATCCCTCGCGCTCGGCGACGAAGCACGCGTTCCCAAGCCGCTCAAAGCCCTGCTCATCACAGGCGGCTGTTGTCACGACTACACCACGCAAAAGCAGCTGATCAAGCAGGGGCTCGAAGAGCGGGCCCACATCGAGGTCACGGTTGTCCAGCAAGGCGGGACAACGACGGACACGAAGATCCCGCTGTACGAAGATCCCAACTGGGCGGACGGCTACGACATCGTGCTGCACGACGAGTGTTTCTCCGATGTCCCCGATCCGGCCTGGACGCAACGCATCCTCAAACCGCATCAGGCCGGGCTGCCGGGCGTCGTGATTCACTGCGCGATGCACTGTTACCGCGACGGCACGGACGAGTGGTTCAAGTTTTGCGGCGTCACCTCGCGCCGCCACGGCGCTCATTACGCCCACGAAGTCCTCAACCGCGACGCCGAGCATCCGATCATGAAGAACTTCGGAGCCGGCTGGGCGAATCCGGCGGGCGAGTTGTATTGGATCGAGAAAGTGTGGCCGACCGCCCATCCGCTGGCCGCGTCCAAGAACCGCGAGAAGGGGAATGAGGAAGTCTGCGTTTGGACCAACGACTATCAAGGCACGCGCATCTTCGGGACAACACTCGGCCACCACAACGAAACGGTCGAAGCTCCCGCGTTTCTGAACATGCTCACGCGCGGCACGCTGTGGGCCTGCGGAAAGCTCGACGATACGTACCTGAAGCCCGTCGAAGTCAAACTAGTTCCCGTCAATCTGGCGTTGAACAAGCCGACGTCCGCATCGAGCGAAGAGACCGGCAAGAACAACTTCGCGCCTCATGCCGTCGACGGCAACAAGGCAACGCGCTGGTGTGCCTCCAATCCATCGGCACCACAGTGGTGGCAGGTTGACCTGGAGAAGCCACAGCACGTTACCGGATGCCGCCTCGATTGGGAGAACCCCAACGCGGTCTTCCGCTACAAAGTCGAAGGCTCGAACGACGGCGAAGCTTGGATAACTCTCGTCGATCGCTCCAACAACGAAGGCGACAAGAACTACACTCACGAGTTCAATTCACCATCCGCCCGCTACCTTCGCGTTACGTTTCTCGGCAGCGATACCGGGAATTGGGGCAGCCTGTGGGAAGTCAGCGCATTCGGCGACGAAACAGTAAAACTCGATCCGGACGAAGCCCGTGTCGCGGCCGAGCAAGCTCAGCTGGCCGACGTCAAGTTGCCCGCAGGCTTCGAAGCGACGTTGTTCGCGACTCCGCCAGCCGTCAACTATCCGGTGTTCGTCGCGGCTGCGCCGGACGGCACGGCGTATGTCTCGGTGGACAAGAACGGCTCGCTCGACCGCGAGCCGCAGCGGGGTTCGGTGTATCGGCTGCGAGACATCGACGGCGACGGACGCGCTGACGAGTCGAAGCTGTTCGTCGCCGACGTCGATTCGCCGCGTGGACTCGTGTGGGATCACGACCGTTTGTACTTGATGCATCCGCCGCATCTGAGTGCCTTCATCGATCACGACGGCGACGGCATCGCCGACGAGCAACAGACGCTCGTGAAGAACATCGCTTTCACGTTCAAGGACCGGCCGGCCGATCACACATCGAACGGCGTGACGCTGGGTATCGACGGCTGGTTGTATCTCGCGATCGGCGATTTCGGGTTCATGGAAGCCGAAGGAACCGACGGCCGGAAACTGCAACTTCGCGGTGGAGGCGTCGTCCGCGTCCGCCCGGATGGGACCGGGCTCGAACTCTATTCGCGCGGCACGCGGAACATCCTCGAGGTCGCCGTCGATCCGTTGCTGAATGGATTCACCCGAGACAATACGAACGATGGCGGCGGTTGGGACATCCGGCTGCACCACTTCACCGGCTGGGAGGACCACGGTTATCCGCGGCTGTTCACCAATTTCGGTGACGAGATCGTTCAGCCCTTGGCCGACTACGGCGGCGGATCGGGATGCGGAGCGTTGTATCTCGACGAGCCAGGATTTCCACCGGGCTATGGCAACGCTCTCTACACCGCTGATTGGGGACTCAATTGGATCTATCGGCACGAGCTAACGCCGCGCGGAGCGACCTTCACACCCAGCCAGGACGAGTTCGTCGGAGCCACCCGCGTCACCGATCTGGATGTCGATGCGATGAGCCGTCTGTATATCACCAGCTGGAAAGGAGCCACGTTCAAGTACGAAGGAGACAACGTCGGCTACTTGATCCGCGTCTCGCCGAAGGGTTACCAGCCGGAATCGCTGCCGGACTTTGAGGCCGCGTCTGATGCCGAACTTGTCAAGCTGCTGGAATCACCGAGCCATCGCCGGCGATTGGAGGCGCAACGCACGTTAATCCGTCGAGTGCTTGCCGGTAAGGCCAGCGACTCGGTCGATCGCAGCCTGAGTTTGCTCGCGGCGGACGACGGCCAGCCGCTTGCCTCGCGCATCGCCGCCGTGTTTGCGCTGAAGCAGGCATTCGGCAGCAAGTCACACGCAGCGCTGGTCGGCCTGACGGAGAATGACTCGATACGTCCATTTGCGATTCGTGCGCTGACCGATCGCGATGACCAATTGGTCGATATTCCGCTCGATCCGATCATGCACGGGCTGTTCGACGAGAATTCGCGTTCGCGCCTGGAAGCTTGCCTCGCGATGGCCCGGCTCAAGCTGATCGACCTCGCGCGAGAAATGACACCTCTGCTCGCGGACCCCGACCCAATCGTTGCGCACACGGCCGTTCAAGCACTCGTCTCGATGCGGTCGGCCGAGGCGTGCTTTGTCGTGGTCGATGAAGCAGCCGTCGACGATCCGCGACGCGTCAATGCGTTGCGCGTTCTGCAATCGCTGCATGGCGAGAGCGTTGTCTCGGGACTCGTACTGCGGCTCGAACGAGAACTCGACACCGATCGCCGCCGCGGACTTCTGACGGCGCTCTGCCGCCTTTACCACACCGAAGGCGAGTGGACAGGAAACAGCTGGGGAACTCGGCCCGATACGCGCGGCCCTTACTATCAGCCCGAGCGATGGTCCGGATCGGATCAGATTGGCCGCGCGCTGAAGGCCGCCGTGGAGAATGCAACGGGCGATGAAGCGGCTTTCCTGTTGGACGAACTCGCACGACATCGCGTCGATCTGGCGGGGACGTTGGACACGGTCATCGCGATGGCGAAGAGCGATTCACGGCTTCTGCCCGCCGCCGTCGCGCAACTGGCACGAGCGCGCGACATCCCTCGCGACGCGGTTGGGCTGCTGGCCGAGGCCGCGTCCAGCGGAGGCTTCAAGCCGCAAGTTCGATCGCAAGCCGCGATCGCGTTGCTGAAAGTGAACGATCCGGTCGCATTCGAGACCTCGCTTTCTACGATTGCGTCGCTCCACGCAGCAAACGACAAGAGCCCCGAATACACGAACGCCTGGGACGCACTAACAGACGTCCGCGTCTTGCAGCCTCGCACCGAGTTGCTGATCGCGACGGCTAACGCGACCGATGCCGCAAAAGCTCGCTTGGCAACCGGCTGCCTGCTCGTCCTCGCCAGCGCAAAAGAGACGTCTCCCGAGGTTAAAACGCTCGCAGGGAAGTTCATCGAAGCCGCGTGGTCTTCACAACGCGCGCAGGTGCTGGAGGCGGCGCTGTTGGCAAACGCAAGAGAGCTGGAGCCGAACGTGCGAGCGGCCTTGAAGGACACGGACGCTGCCGTCGCAACCGCGGCGCGACAGGTCGCGGCCGCTTGGAAGCTTGAACCTGGGCCAACTCCCGCCGGCCCGCCGCTGAAGAATCTGAAGCCCGAAGATGTCATCGCCGCCGCCATGAAAGAAGGTGGCGACGTCGGACGTGGCGAGCAAGTGTATGTGAAGCTGAATTGTGCCAAGTGCCACACGGTCAAGGAAGGTGAACCTAGTCGCGGCCCGCACTTGCCGCTGGTCGTGAAGACCTACAAGCGGAACCAGCTCGCCGAATCAATTCTGCTGCCGAGCAAAACCATCGCTCAAGGATTCGTTACGAACCTATTCCTCTTGGACAACGGCAAGACGCTCACCGGCTTCGTCACCAACGAGGCTGCGGACGAAGTCACAATCCGGGATAACGAAGGCAAAGAAATAAAAATCCCCGCCGAGCAGATTGAAGAGCGGGTCAAGCAAGACATTTCGGTCATGCCGAAAGGACTGGCTGACGAAATCAGCGTGAAAGACTTTGTTTCACTGGTCGATTACCTAGAGTCACTCCGATAGCTCCGAAACCCGCCAAACGGTGTTTGCTGACTCCTGCCACAGGCTACAATGAAAGCAGCCATTTGAGGAGCCTTGAAAATGCCGTTACACGATTGGACGCAAGTTGAAGCCGGGATTTTCCACGACTTCCATACAGCGTGGATCTCTGAAATCCGAAAGGAGCTGAACGGCGGCTTGCTTCCGGCGGGTTATTACGCATTGGCCGAGCAACATGCGGGTCGTTACGTCGCGGACATTTTGACGCTGCATGCGAGGCCCGACACGGTCAAGGAACAGCCACTCCCGCCGCCGCCTACGTTGGAGACCGGTGGCACCGCCGTCGCGGAAGCTCCTCCCAAAGTGGGTTTGATAGAGTTGCTCGAATCTGAGCTTGTGGATCTACAGCGGACACTCACCATCCGTCACATCAGCACGCATCGCGTCATCGCATTGCTGGAAATTGTATCGCCAGCCAACAAAGACCGTGGCGAACACATGGAAGAATTCGCCATCAAGACGATCACGGCACTGGAGCGAGGCGTCCACGTGCTGGTGGTCGATCTGTTCCCGCCCGGCGCTTACGATCCAAACGGCATTCACGGTGAAATCCGACAACGCTTGGTCCCGTTGGATGAACCCTTCGAGTTGCCTCGCGATGAACCGCAGACATTGGTCAGCTACGTCGCCGGGTCACCGACGAAGGTCTACTTAAATCAGATATCCGTGGGAGATGCGATTCCCGAAATGCCGCTGTTCCTGACTCGCGAGCGATACGTCAATGCACCGCTGGAAGCAACTTACAATGCGGCGTACGAAGGGATGCCGAAATTCTGGCGCGATGTCTTGGAAGGCAGGATCGACTAGTTTGTCTTCATGCCGCGGCGCTGTTCACTTATCCACCTTCGCCTTCGAAGTGGCGAATAGCGATCTCTGGCTCGACGGCTGTTTCGTGCGTTTCTGACTCGGTTTCTGGCCTGTCTTGGGGGCGCTCAATAGCGGCTCGGGCGCACCGTCCAGTTGATCGCCCACCCGAATCAAATCAAGTCGGGCGAGTCCGTGCGTAACGTACTCCTCGGACAAATCAAAGGCGACGTAGCGCCGACCGAGCTTCTTCGCCACAGCAACCGTTGTCGCGCTGCCTGAGAAGGGATCGAGAACTAACTCGCCGTCGTTCGAACAAAACCGAATGATCCGTCCGAGCAACTGTTCAGGCATCTGGCAGCCGTGAAAGCCAGCGCGTTCTTTGAACGTGCCCGCAACGCGTGGAAAGTACCAGGTGTCTTCGCTCGCTTTGAAGCAATCGTCAAGATCTTGCGGGCGAAGAATCCACGTGTCGTCCGGCAAACGACCGCGCGGGTTGGCTCGGCTGTCGTTGTAGACCAGTTGGCGGGCGGAGGGGATGCGGTTGTCGAGATCGTCGGCGCGGAACGTGAAGTTCTGCGGGTCTTTGACGAAGTGGAACAGGTGAGCGTGCGAGCGGCTGAACTTTTGCTTGCAGTTCACTCCGAACGTGTAGTACCAGATGACCCAACTGCGGCAATGAAATCCGACGTCTTGGCTCGCTAGTTTTAACTCAGCCGCGTACTCGTCACCGATCGCCAACCAGAATGCGCCGTCGCTCTTCAGGACTCGATGAACGGCTGCGATCCAATCACGCGACCAAGAGAGGTAGTGCTCTCGTTCCAGCTTGTCTTCGTAGACGTCGTATTCGTAGCCGATGTTGAAGGGCGGATCGGCGAACGCCAGATCGACGCTTTCCTGGGGCAAAGCGTTCATGCCCGCAATACAGTCGCCATTGATGATCGTGTTAAGCGTGTCTTCCATGCCGAAGGACTCCTGATTCCTCTGATTTCCGTTGCCGCCGCATCATGATAGCATCTCAGGCAACAAGGCGCAAGCCAGCGAGAAGTCCTGCCGAATCCGCTAACCCGGATTATTCATCAGCCGCCTGGCGATAGCCTGCGGTTCTCGCGAACATCGAGAGAACCGCACGCTA
>JAQBZB010000435.1 GCA_027622275.1 Planctomycetota bacterium
TAGTCTTCAAGATTCACAGCCACGTACACTACCTGTTGGGGTAGGTGGAGTCAATTGAATATGCATTTGCGCAACAAATATTCCGAAACGAACAGGGGGTCGTCGACATGCTCAAGAACCGTTGTGAGAAAGACGACGTCAAACTCGGCAGCATCACCGAGCGGATTAGAGAACGCACGATCATCGATCGTTACGAATTCAACTCCGGCGTCATTTCTGTATAGGTATTTTGCGTAATGAAATGGAAAGTTCGGGATGTCGGCAAGAATCCAATTGCATTCCAAATGCGAAAACGCTGCACGATAGCAGTGGTAATATGGAGCCAATGAGCAACCGTACTCCAATACGCGCATACCCTTTGACAGGTATTTCCAAAACGCCAAGGTGGTTACGGGATGTGTCGCAGTCTTTCTGACGCTCTGCAATGTTGAATATAACTGGGTTGGGTGCTGCCAATTGGCGACATGCATGGCAGGATCATTCCATTCAAGCGACTGGGTGTGCTGTTGACGTTTTCGGTAATCGTGAAGGAGCATGAAGAAGTCGAGCGTGCTCCAAAACGGTCTCCCGTTTAGAACATGGAACCAATAATCCCGAAACTCATCAAGCCACCTCCGGCGGATTCCATTCACCACGAGGAACTCATTGACGCCAAGCTGCAATGCGATTCTTGTGAGATGAAAGTTGATGAGGTTTCTGAACCTCGAGCTTTTGGTTTTCCGAATCACCCGAGGCAGATGTGCGAATCGTCTGTGACTTTCCGCGATATCGATCCGCATATCATCGAAATAGTTCCCGCCTTCAAGATGGACTGCTTTCACGTCCGTGTCCGAGTTAGCCATGTTTGTCTCCTGCGCCATCGTGTCTCAGGAATAGAAATGGGCCGCACAGCAGCAGCACACTGCCCGGCCTGAGCACCCGTGCAATTTCCCGCAAGACCGGCGCAGGGTCGGGAACATGCTCCAACAGCTCGGCAAAGATGACAGCGTCGAAGGCCTGGGCCACAAAGGGTATGGCGGCCGCGTCTGCCTGCGTATGCGGCTGTTTTGCCGTCGAGAGATTGGCATAAATTACCCGCAGTGCGTAACGCTCTATATCAAATTGTCCCCGCTTGGCGATCCGGTTCCCGCCCAGATCCAGCACCAGGCTTTCGGCTGGTATTTCACGGATGCGGCGGACATGGAACTCATCTACGAAATATCGACGCACGGAATAACCAAATGTGGTCCCCTGAGGGTCGATAACGCCGTGATCACGGCGGATTCCCGACTGAAGGACCAGCGTCATTAGTTTCTGAATCACGGCTCTGCGGATCCGGCCGGGCTCCTACGAAGACGTCTGCTAGGGAAAGGGGGACTCGAAATGCTCCAGGCGGACAAGTCCGTCGTCGCGTGCGCTGATCGGTCCCGGCGGCAGCGGCCAATCGACTCCAATCGATTGAAAATGCACACCATGGTCATGAGACGACTGGTGGGCTGAATTCGTGAAGTAAATAATGTGCGTGTTGTCTTCGAGACTCTGAAAACCATGCCCACACCCCTTCGGTACGAGCAACATGTCCCCGCTGCTCGCCTCGAGGTGCACGGAGACTGTCCGCTTGAAAGTTGGGGAACTGGTCCGCAGATCGACCACGACGTCCAACGCACGCCCCCAGAGGCAACTCACCATCTTGTCGTGATCATGGGGCGGACTCTGAAAGTGAATGCCGCGAACAACGCCCTTTTCCGATGTCGAAACAAAGACTTCACATAAGTTCTTCATCACGGGGAAAAGCGCTACGCTGGCCTCACCGAATAGTTTCACGAAGGATCCTCGCGCGTCGGTCCTGACGAGCCCAGCGAGTCTCACGCAGCCCGGGATGCCGGTTTCTACGAATTCAAACATCGTTTGATTCCCTCCTCCAAGTCGATTGTCGGCGCCCAACCCGGCAGGACAGGACCGGCATCCCAAGGCACCATGACTTCGTTGTCTCGGTAGGATTTTTTCCCAACCTGGATCTTATCGGCGATCTCTGGCGGAAGCAGAACCTGAATGGCCTGCAAGAATTGTTTCAAGGCCAGCGGCGCGGCGCCCCTGACACAGAATGTTTGCGAAGGGGTTGAACTGTCATACACGATATCAGCCGCCCGAATCAGCGCAGAGACCACATCGTCAATGTAAACAAAGTAAACTAACTGCTCACCGGGCGAAAGCTCCATAGGCTTGGAAGTTGACTGCAATCCGAGGATGGTGGGGATCAGTTTTCGCCGGCGATCGCCAGGCCCGTAGGTGTCATACAGTTCCAGATTGACCGTCTTGAGTGCGCGCTTTGTTTCGTAGAATTTCAGTATACTGCGAAAGGCTTCCTTCGTAGCGGCGTATAAGCAAACCGGATTGTAGACTTCTTGCTGATAGTGGGTCCACGAAGTCGTTGCATTCACAATGCGATGGCAGCCTGCGGCTGCCATCGCATCCACTAAGACGGTGCCGAAAAGGATGTTGCTCTCGACAAGTCGTTGCAGATCCTCGCTGGTGTGTTCCACCACGAAATGGGACGCCAGATGGAACACCACGTCTGGCTTCCATGACTTGAAAAGCGCTTCGAGTTTCTGGCGGTCGAAGGTTCTGTCGACCATCGTCACCTCAGATCCAGACGCCTGAAGCCGCGGCACCAAGTGGGATCCGATGAACCCGGTCGCCCCGGTCACAGCCGCTCGTTTCCAGGATCGTGTTTCGTCCGCAATCAACGTTCTTGACTCGTGGATGGAGTGAAGGTGGGACGTAGGCCGGCACTCCTCAGCGCTGGCGCCACCGAAGCAGATCTTCCGCGAACGACAGCCACTGTTCGGGCGACGTCTTGCCGGCCGGCACGACGCCCGTTACTGATTTCGAGATGCCGCGGCCAAGGTGCATGAAAATGACGTCCCCCTCCGGATCGAGTGTGCGGTCCGCATATATCGTGCGATACGGATCCTTGACGCTGGGTAGTAAAGCAGGGTCTGAAAAGGTATTCGGCAGAGCGATTGTTTTCCAGCCGGCGCGTTGCGCTTGCACGATCGCTTCTTCGCCGACATCGTAGCTTGGGAAGTTGGGCATCAAACTGGCGTTGATCTCGCACAAAATCCTGTAATTCCACAGGCAGCCAAGGCTATGCAGAATCTGAGCCGACTTGTCGTAGCACAACTGCCCCCTTACCCCGACCGCAGCCGTCCGCGCATCGAACCGATCCAACAGCATGCGCAACCAGTGCGGGGCTGTGGCCATGACGTCCATTTGAAGTGTCATTACGTGAGCCGGCGTATAGGCGACCTCTTCAAAACACTGCCGCGCTATTTCCAAAGTAAGGCCATTGACTTCGGAACCGTGACGGGGGGGGGGAGTCCCTTCCGCTTCATTTCCCGACTAGCCTCGCTTTGCAGGAGGGGTTCGTCATCGGTCACGACAAAGTTTACATTGGGAAATTCGGCCGGTTCAACGCGTTCCGGGTGCTCCGGCGAATCCACGTCAACCACCCAAGCTGCAGAACCAGCGTGGTGGAAGCGCTCAAATGATCGCAGCGCCACGCGCAGCAGATCAGAACTCAAACGATTTGGCTGGTACGTAGCGATAACCAATGCGATCGGATCGCGCCTGCGCAACGTGATCGTATGCATGCTCGAAGTCCCCTTACCCAGCGCGCGGCTTACGTATGGCCAGAATAGCTCGCGCAATATCTGTCCCCTGCTCGTTTCTCGGAGAAAGCGCTGGGCACTCCTCAGCCCACAAAACTTCATGAACGAAAGGCTGAAATGCCTCCACGAGGCCATGCACATTGCCGAAATCAATCAAGTCCGCCCCACGGGTTTGATAGTGGACGGGCACCTCGACGACAATTCTCGCCCCATTTTTGGCGACGCGCACGAATTCCTTAGCGGCCAGATTTGGTGTGGGCGAATGTTCCAGGGAGTGCGAGGCAAATACGACGTCAAAACTGTCATCCGCAAATTTCAGATCGTGCATGTCCATGACCAGAATATCGGAACGCAGACTGAATAGATCGATCCCCGTGACTCGTGCGAAGCCTCGGCGTCGGAACTCGTCCAGTTCAATGGGGTTGCGCACCCCGACACAGAGTACGGACGTGTCTTGCGGACTCCCAACGTACACAGCCAAGCGGTCGACGAGCCCCGCGATCCGCGGGCCGGGAACATTCCAACGCTTGGACAGCGATCTCTCCAGTTGGATGCGCAGGTTTTCGCGCTGCTGGGCATTCACTTTGCGGGATAGCCACCAGACGCGCCACCGATGCTTGAAATCCGCAAACTTGGGAGACAGAGTCAATCGTCACCTCCGAGGTTACGAAAGAGTTCCCAACGTTCGTCGACATGGACCAACCCCCGGGCGATCACGTTGCCCGCTGGCCGGACGGCGAACGTCAATCCCGGCGAAACTCGACTGTAGGTCTCCATGGAGTCCTGGTCACGTATCGCCACGAGCGGATAGAAGATGCCTGGCGCGAGATGGTGCTCTTCGATCGTCACAACCAATTCATGCGTGCCAGGCGGAACTATCCCAAAGTCGGCTTTGTGAAAGTCGTTACTCATGAGCCAAATCACATTCTCTCGTCTTTCGTCAAGCACGCCCACAGAAAAGAACAGACGCGTGGGGCTGCTTAGCACCCGGAACTTGGCGAATATCCGCAAGGGCTCATTCATACGGATCTCGCGCCTCACTTGTCCGTCGGCGTCGCGGATTCCGAAGTCCAGGAATCGAAAATTCTCGGATGGGGCGATGATCAAATTGGTCTTTCCTGTAAGCTCGCCCGTTACAGGGGCTGGTTGATTGGCGCGGCGAGTGGTGCTCATGTCCTGATAGAAGGCCACCCCTTCATCGCCACCACCCACGAATGCGACGCGGCCGCCGTCCAGTACAATGACTCGTTCGCACAGATTCCGTACCTGCTCGAGGTTGTGGGAAATGTAGAGCAACGCCTTTGCCCTCTGGCGGTAGGCGTGCAGATAGCGGAGGCTCTTGTTGACGAAGGCATAGTCACCAACAGCCAGAACTTCATCAATCAGCAGAATATCCGGCTCACCGTGAATCGCCACGGCGAAGCCCAGGCGCACACGCATACCGGAGGAATACGTGGCCAACGGCGCCTCTAGAAAATCCCCAATCTCGGCGAACTGAATGATCCCTTCCATTTTGGCGTCGATCTCGGCGCGGGTCATGCCGAGAATCGTGCCATTGAGGTATATGTTCTCCCGTCCGGTCATGTGCGGATGCATGCCAGCCCCGAGGGCAATCAGCCCGCCGATCCGGCCGCGGGACACCACCTCTCCGTCGTCCGGCGGAAAAATCCCATTCAGAATTCTTAACAACGTACTCTTCCCGGAGCCGTTGAGCCCGATGATCCCCAGCGACTCCCCTTTGTGAAGATCAAAGCTGATGTCGCTCAGGGCCCAGAATTCGTCTGCTCGCAATTGGTTATGGTCCTGCTTCGCGCCCACCAGATTCCGCGCGAGGTCGCGCAGGCCGTAGCCCATGCTGCGCTTGAGGTTGCGGCAGAACTTCTTGGAGACGTTGCGGACGCGGAGGACGACGTCGTCCGGGAGCGAAAGCGTGTCGGCGTGTCGACGTGTCGGCGTGTCGGTGTGGAGATGTGTGGTCATGAAGGAAGTTCGGCGTTCGGGGTTCAGCGTGCTGGGTTCGGAGGGCGCGGAGAGGGATGAGACTTGAGGGATGAGTTCATGAGAGGGAAGGAGAGGGCGGATTAGACTTTAG
>JAQBZB010000075.1 GCA_027622275.1 Planctomycetota bacterium
TTCTCCCGAAGTTCACGAGAACCGCAGGCTAGCGCCAGGCGGCTGATGAATAATCCGGGCTAGAGCGCTTCTTCGCCCGTTTCGCCCGTTCGGATTCGAATCGAGTCTTGAAGGTTCGTGACGAATATCTTGCCGTCGCCGATCTGACCGGTTTGAGCGGCCTGCAAAACGGTATCGATCACCGTTTGCGAGTTCTCGTCGGAACAAACGACTTCGATTTTCACCTTGGGAACGAAGTCAACCGTATACTCCGTGCCGCGATACATCTCGGTGTGGCCCTTCTGGCGGCCAAACCCACGCACCTCGGTCACCGTCATGCCGTGGATCCCATGTTCGGTCAGGGCGTTTTTCACGTCTTCAAGTTTGAAGTGACGAACGATGGCTTCGATTTTCTTCATGCTATTGTCCTGTGGGCTATTTGTTTCTCTTTTTAAGGGAGCTGAAACTCGCACCGTCGACATGCGGCAACTGGTCGAGGCCGAAGCCCGCATGATCTGACTCTTATGCTACCGAGTCGCCGGCATAGGCTTCCATCCCCATCTCACTCAGATCCAAACCTCTCATTTCTTCTTCCTCGCTGACACGGATGCCACCAACTTGCTTCAGGATGGACCAAACGGCGAATGAACCAAAGAAAGTGAAGACTCCGACGGCAAGGACGCCGACGACTTGTGCTATCAAAAGCGTCACACCGCCGCCAAAGAACAACCCTTCAGCACCACGTGAAGCGAACAGGCCGACCGACAACGTCCCCCAGATGCCATTCGTCAAGTGAACCGAGAGCGCACCAACCGGATCGTCGATGCGGCAACGATCGAACATGAGCACACTGAAGACAACCAGTACTCCTGCGATGGCTCCAATGGCAATCGCAGCCGGTGCCTCGACAAAAGCACATGGTGCGGTGATGGCGACCAGGCCCGCGAGCGCGCCGTTGATCGTCATGCTGAAGTCCGGCTTGCCGAGCACAATCCAAGCCGTCAGCGTGGCGGTCACGAGCCCGCCGGCACAAGCCATGTTGGTCGTCACCACGATGTGTGCTACCGACAACGCGTTTTCGCCAGAGATGGCCATCGTGCTGCCCGGATTGAATCCGAACCAACCCAACCAGAGGATCATGCCGCCCAAGAACGCCAAGGCCATGCTATGGCCAGGAATCGCCTGTGGCTTGCCATTGCGGTACTTCCCGATGCGCGGGCCCAGGACGAGGATTCCCGCCAAACCAGCCCAGCCGCCAACGCTGTGGACGACGGTCGACCCGGCAAAGTCCAACATGCCCCAGCCTGCGCCGAGAAATCCGCCGCCCCAGATCCAGTGTCCCGTGATCGGATAGCTGACGCCCGCGATGAACACGGTAAACAGCATAAAGGCCCGATAGTGGATCCGTTCGGCAACACAGCCTGACACGATCGTCGCCGCCGTCGCGGCAAAGGCAAGCTGGAAGAAGAACTTCGCCTCCAGGGGAATGCCACTCCAATTCAAGGAACCGTACACTCCGGCATAGCCGTCGCCCATCACCGGGCTGTTGTCTTCACCCAACAACATCCAACCTGATGTGCCGATGTAGTCGTTGCCATCGCCAAACATGAACCCGAACCCGATTAACCAAAACACCAACGATGAGATTCCGAAGACGACGAAGTTCTTGCCAAGAATGTTGACCGCGTTCTTCGCCCGACAGAATCCCGCCTCGACGCAGCCGAATCCGGCGTTCATAAAGAACACCAAGAAACCCGCCGCCAGCACCCACAATGTATCGACCGCTACATCCGTGGACCAAGTTACCTCGGGGGGTTTCGTCAACGCCCTAGCGATCTCTCCTTCGGTCGGATAATCATCCGGTGCGCTCTCTTCAATCTGCGCGGCCTTTTCCGTTTCTGCCGGTTGAGCTTCCGTTGTTTGGCCTGCCGCTGATTCCGACACTGCCGCGTCACCCGGCACGGTCGCAGGCTCCGTCTCTTGTGCGCATGCATGGATTCCGGCGGTCAAGAAGAGCGCCGCCACTACGATCAACGTGACAAACCGATACTTAGTCATGGTTCCCCCACCTTTGAAACGGGAATACTCTTCAGATGCCTAGCACATAACGGACTAGTGCAAAACAACGTAGCCATCCACGTGGGGAAAGTAAAGAACCCGTCAAGAAAACGTGTTGTCAAGAAAACGCCTCGGCGAAGACCCGTCGCACGAGGGGTCAGGTCTTCTGCCAGACAACGTCCTTGAAACCCTGTAAGTCATTCACTCGGCGCGCCAACACAAACAACAAGTCGCCCAGACGATTGAGATACTGGATGACCTCTTCACCGACGGGCTCCGGGCTGTTCCGTCGCAACGTGACGACGCGTCGCTCGGCTCGGCGACAAACCCCGCGCGCCACATGCAACGCCGCCGCACCACGAGTTCCCGTTGGCAAAATGAATTGCCGCAGCGGTTCGAGGCTCGCTTCGCTGTGGTCGATCGTCTCTTCCAACCACGCGACCTCCTCCAGGCCCACCATCTTCGTCTTCGCCGCCACGGGATCGGGCGAAGCCAACTCAGCCCCGACCGCGAACAGGCCGTGCTGGATACGTTCGATCACAGCATCGATCTCAGCGGGCAGCTCCGCAGCACGAGCCAGCCCAAGGAAAGCATTCAACTCGTCAACGGTTCCATAAGCCTCGATCCGAGCATCATCTTTCGACACCCGAGGCCCAGCGAACAGTCCCGTCTCGCCCCCATCGCCCGTTTTGGTATAGATCTTCACGTTTGTCTCTCGCGAAAATGGTGTAGTGAGCGTGCTGATGTAGCATGGGCTCTCAGCCCGTGCTCCCCGACGCAACCGCTAAATCGTTCAAGTCTCATGCATGATTCAACCCGTGCGGGAACACGGGCTGCGAGCCCATGCTACTCGTTCAGAAGAACACGGGCTACGAGCCCATGCTCCGGTCGGAGTATCTGCGAATCAGTAGCATGGGCTCGTAGCCCGTGTTCTTCCCCGCCAACGGCCGGCGGTGGCGCGATGCGTGGGGAAGGAGGAGGGGAAGGGGAACACGGCTTACGAAGCCATGCTACTACCGATAACGGCCTACGAGGCCATGCTACGGGGACGGTTCGTTATCCGCGAGTTGTGGCGAAGGACGAAGAGTGTGCGAAGAAGTTGAAGAAGCGGACGCTGACGAATCTCTACAACGAGCGGCCGACTTGGCTCGACCTCGCCCACCGGAAGCTCGACGAAGCCGTCTTCGCCGCCGATGGCTGGGAGCCGGATCTGTCCGACGACGACTTGCTGGCCAAGCTGTTGGAACTGAATCTCGAACGAGCCGCCGCCGAAAAGTAGCATGGGCTCGCAGCCCGTGGTTATCAGGCTGTAGGGATTTGGTTTGTGCTGTGTGGATCGCAGTTGATAGAATTTCCGGCGTGGAAGATCACGGCCTGCGAGGCCAAGGTAATTGGGAACACGGCCTGCGAGGCCATGCTACTTGAAGACACGGGCTGCGAGCCCATGCTACTTAGGAGGGCCGACTTTGACCTTCAACCTGGCCGCACCGCCTGGTTTTCGTGGGCTTGACCCGCATCTGCCGGTGAGAATTTATACGCGAAACCTGCCTCACTGGCGGCAAGCGGACGCGACTTACTTCGTGACCTTTAACCTTGCCGACGCATTGCCCGCCAACAAGAAGAACGAACTCGCCGCAATGCGGCGCGAATGGGAACATCGCTACCCCGAGCCGCGAGATGAAGCGACCTGGACGGCTTATGCGAAAGCGGTCTTCCAGAAGGTCGAGAAGTGGATGGATGCCGGTCACGGTAACTGCTGGTTCCGGCAGCCGGACTACGCGGCTGAATTGGAACGAGCCATTCTTTGCTTCCACGAACAGCGTTATGACATCGGATGCTTCACGATCATGGGTAATCATTGCCATCTCGTCATGCGCCCCTTTGAGCCGCACGAGTTGGAAGACGAAGTCGGAATGATGAAGCAAGTGACCGCTCGATTCGTGAACAAGCGAGAGTCTGCCAGTGGCGAACTGTGGCAGCAGGAAGCTTACGACCGGATCGTTCGAGATGAAGAGCACCTGTTTCGGGTCGTGCAGTACATCGGGGCCAATCCGCGCCGCGCCGGGTTGCCTCGCGAGAGTTGGCGTCGCTGGATCAACCCCGCGTGGCAATCAGCGGGCTGGGAATTTCATGATGACGAGTAGCATGGGCTCATAGCCCGTGGTTCTTGGAGTGCCAGAGAAATCAGACGCTGTGGGCTCTGCCGGCGACGCTGAGGCAGATGGGACGCGCCGGGGACACGGGCTACGAGCCCATGCTACGTTTCCGTGACGAACCCCGGCCCCTATAATGGACATCACCACGAACGACAATGCAGCCCTGCAATTTGAGAGGAAGATCTTGTGGAAACGATGAAAAGGTATGTTGGCTTTTTCTTACTCGGCGTTTGCCTTTCGACCGCCGAGTTCGGCTTCGCCGCCGATGACGCTCCCGATCAGGCGGCGGCTTCCATCGAAGGCAAGTCTATCAGCAACGTCCGCCAAGTCACCTCGGGTTTCGAGAAGGCGGGCGAAGGTTATTTCTCGCCGGACGGAACGCAAATCATCTATCAGGCGATTCGAGCCGACTATCCCTTCTATCAGATCTATACGCAGCCGCTGGCTGGCGGCGAACCGAAACTGATCAGCTCCGGCCGCGGGCGGACGACGTGCAGCAACTTCTCGCCGGACGGCAAACGCTTGCTATTCGCGTCCAGTCACCTCGATCCCAACATGGACAAGACCGAAGCCGACGCCATTCGCCAAGCCGAGGAAGATCGCAAGTCGGGAGTTCGCCGCCGCTACTCGTGGGACTTCGATCCGTACATCGATATCTTCGAGTCGGATTCGGACGGCAAGATCCTGCGGCAATTGACCGACGCCAAGGGCTACGACGCCGAGGGAGCTTACTCCACCGACGGGAAGCAGATCGCCTTTTGCAGCGACCGCGACGGCGATCCCGATATCTATCTGATGAATGTCGATGGTTCGGACGTGAAGCAGTTGACCAACGCGCCGGGCTACGACGGCGGCCCGTTCATGTCGCCCGATCAGAAATGGATCGTGTTCCGCAGCGATCGCGAGAAAGAACACTACTTGCAAATCTACGTGATCGGAGTCGATGGCAGGAACGAGACGGCACTGACGGCCAGCGACGGCGTGAACTGGGGGCCATATTGGCATCCGACCGAGCCTTACATCATCTGGTCCGGCGCGGATCATTCGAACCCGCAAGCCCGCCCGAATTACGATCTGTGGCTGGTGCGCTACGAGGTCAACGACGGAAAGTTCACGGTCGGCGAGCCAGTCCGTATCACGGATTCAATGGCCGCCGACGTCTTGCCGGTGTTCACTCCCGATGGCAAACAGCTGATGTGGACTAGCACTCGTACCGAAGATCACAGCAGCCAGCTGTTCATCGCCGACTTCACACTTCCCGCCAAACCCTGATCCGCGGCCAAATGCCCGAAGTCAAATCCTGCGGCGTCGTCGTGTTCAAACGCGAACCGCTCTCATTCCTGCTGATGCGCCATCCGACTCGCTGGGACTTGCCAAAAGGCCACGTTGATCCCGGCGAGACGGATCGCGAGTGTGCCTTGCGCGAGTTGGAGGAAGAAACCGGAATCGCGTCCCGCGACATCGAGTTGGACGACAGCTTCTGCTTCGAACATCAATACGCTGTCCAAGATCGGCGCTATCCGAATCAAACCTGCGACAAGACGCTGCTGATTTATCTTGGCTGGCTGAAGCGGGACGTCGAAATCTCGCCGACCGAGCATCCCGGCTACGAGTGGTTTCCCTGGAACCCGCCGCACGCGATTCAGCCCGCGACGATCGACCCGCTGTTGGCGGAACTTGCCAGACACTTGCGCGGCTTGACGTAACGCGGCGTGGCCGCAACAAAACTTCCGAAGTCTCAGAAGACTTCGGAAGTTTGCTCAGTAAAATCGAACTCGTCCCTGAACCAAGCGGAGAGTCGCGACGAGCGGCGATGAGATGGACTTCCTGGCAACACGCACGCGACGGAAGTTCCTCTTCTTCTCGCTGTATCTCAGCGAAGGGGCGCCGATTGGATTCATTTGGCTCGCGCTGCCAACTCGTTTGCGGGCCAGCGGCGTCGGCATCGAGGACATCACGTGGCTGACCGCGATTCTCGTGCTGCCGTGGACGTTCAAGTTCCTGTGGGCTCCGCTGGTCGATTTGCTGCGAACACGCCGCTGGAACCTGCGGCATTGGATTGTCACCGCCCAGATCGTGATGGGGCTTTCGTTGCTACCGCTGATTTGGCTGGACCCGGTTCACAGTTTCCGTGCTCTCGGCGCGTTGCTGCTCGTCCATGCCTTCGCCGCCGCGACGCAGGACGTGGCCATCGACGCGCTTTGCATCTCGACGACCACGGCCAGCGAACGAGGCCAATACAACGGCTGGATGCAGGCTGGGATGCTCATCGGGCGAGCCATCATGGGCGGCGGAGCGTTGGTCATGGGCCAGCACATCGGCGAGACGGCCGTTGTGAGTCTGCTGGTCCTGATCACAACGTTCTCGATCTTGCTGGTGCTGATGGCGCGTTCGCACGGAGCAGAGAAGCAAATTACCACCGAGGCAGGACATCTGCGGAAAGTCTGGGAGTCGGTGAAGACAGCCTGTAGCCAGCGAAACACGTGGCTTGGCTTGTTGTTCGCGTTGCTCGGCGGCGCGGCGTTCAAATCGCTGGAAGTGGTCTACGGCCCATTCCTAGTCGATCGCGGATACGACAAGACGACGATCGGTTGGTTTTCAGCGGGACCGATGATCGTCGCGATGATCGTCGGCTCGCTGGTTGGTGGCTGGCTGGCAGATCGAGTTGGTCACCGGCGGTGCGTGGCGGCGTCGCTGGTCTACATCTCGGCGTCGATCGCCGGGCTGGCGGTGAGCGAACTGGCGTTCGGGTCGGGCAATCACTTGCTCGTGCTGCTGGCCGTGACGGCTTTCGGCATCGGCGTGTTCACGGCTTCGTCGTACGCCTTGTTCATGGATATCAGCCATCCGCTGATCGCGGCGACGCAGTTCAGCGCGTTCATGGGAGCCACCAACGGCTGCGAATCCTGGTCGAGCTATGTCATCGGAGGGCTGATCAAGTCGCAAGGCTATCCCGTCGCGATGCTCGTGCTTTGCGGCGCATCGCTGGTCGCGTTACCGTTGCTGGCGAGCATGAAGCTGACTCGCAAGACGCCTCATTCCAGGCCCAGCACGTCGTACATCGAATAGAGGCCGGCCGCTTTATTGGTGATGAACTTGGCGGCTTGCAGGGCACCGAGGGCGTAACAGTCTCGACTCGACGCGCGGACGGTTAACTCGATCGTTTCTCCCAGCAAGCCGAAGACGATGGTGTGTTCGCCCGGATTGTCGCCGACTCGGATCGCATGGTAGCCGATTTCGTCGTGAGGCCGCTGGCCGGCCTGTCCTTCGCGGCCATGTTGGTGCTTGGATTGCCCCATCGCCTCGGCAATCAGTTCGCCGAACTTGAGCGCCGTGCCGCTCGGGGCGTCTTCCTTATAGCGATGATGGCGCTCGAGAATCTCGACGTCGGCTCCACCCGGCGCGTCCTTGAGCGCTCGGCCGGCGATGGACGCCAACTTCATCGTCAGATTGACGGCCAAACTCATGCTGGGAGCCCACACGATCGGGATCACTTGACCGGCCGCTCGGACTTCGGCCTTCTGCTCTTCGGACATCCCGGTTGTGGCGAGGACCAGCGGTCGCTTGTGTGTCACACAAGATCGAACGAGGGCGATCGCGGATTCGGGCAGCGAGAAGTCGATGACGGCATCGGCCACAAAGTCGAGCGACGACGTGAGTGGCACGGCCGCTTCGGCGACGCCGGCCAGTACGCCCGCGTCGCGGCCAAGGTCTGGATGCTTGGGATGCTCGATGGCGGCGACCAGTTGAAGCGAGGGGTCGCTCGTGCCGAGCGCGACCAGCCGCTTCCCCATACGACCGGCGGCACCGTGAATGGCAAGTCTTACAACGTCCATTGTGTTAATCCTGAAAGTGCCAAAGGGCAGCCACAAGTGGCGCTCGGCAGTTAGCTGTCGGAAGCCAAATCGTGCCAATTCCCGGCGCGATGCCATTTGTCGAAGAACGCTTTGTCATCTTTATCCGCGATCTTGTTACCTAGTTCGCGAGCCTGCAAGCGGACGCCGCTGGCCTGCTCGTTGTCACCGGCGGCGGCGTGCGCCCGGGCAAGCGCATCATACGCAAAGGCCCAATCCCAATCCGACAACTCGCCGGCGTTCACTTGCGCCAACTCGACGCCGCGGAGAGCATGACGAATCGCGCCGGAGCCATCGCCAATCGCAGCATGAACATTGGCGACGAGGCATTCCGCGCGGGCGTGATTCACGGCACCGCCGACTTGCAGCCAGTGATAACACGAGGCGTGTGCGGCATGCACCATTCGCTCGGCCGACGGACCATTGTAGTCTTCGGCTTCGAGCCAATCCCAAGTCGCGTTATTCAATTCAACGGCATACCACCGGTGTGCCGCCGACTTGTCGAAGGAAGGTTCGGGCATGAGATCTCTCGCCAGGCCAATCAGCTGGACACCACGTCAGCTATACAACTGGATCGCCTTGATAATCTCGCCGAGATCGTTGGGCACTGCAACCGCCCGATTGGCAAAACTCGCTCGTTTTACATCACGGCTGCCGAGGACTTCGTTGAATTTGTCCTGGTCGGTCGTGTGATAGGCCACGGTCGCGGTTGGATCTTTCAGCAGATGGCCGGTCAGGATGCAGACGACGCGTTCGTCGGCCCCGATCACTCCCTGCTCGCGCAGCAACTTGGCACCAGCCACGCTGGCGGCACTAGCCGGCTCGCACCCGATCCCACCAGCTCCGACTTGAGCTTTGGCGTCCATAATGTCTTGGTCCGTGACTTGTCGGACGACTCCATCGCAGATGTCAAGCGCGCGAAGGCATTTGTTCAAATTGACGGGCCGATTGATTTCGATCGCACTCGCAATGGTCGATGCTTTCTTGCCTTCCCGATCCAGTTCCTTGTAGTAATCACAGGCGACGCAGGGGCCGCCATTCCCTCCGTTCCATCGCAACCCCCGATTCTCGTACAGTTCGTACAGCGTATTCGCCCCCGCCGCGTTGATCACCGCCAGACGCGGGATGCGGTCGATCAGTCCTAACTCGAGTAATTCGGAAAAAGCCTTGCCGAAGGCGCTCGAATTGCCCAGGTTCCCGCCGGGAACGACGATCCAATCTGGAATCTCCCAGCGAAGGGCCTCCAGCACGCGATACATGATCGTCTTCTGCCCCTCGAGTCGGAACGGGTTCACACTATTAACCAAATAGATCCCCAGATCACGCGAGACTTCCTTGACCCGAGCCATCGCATCGTCAAAGTCGCCCGCGATCTGAACGGTCAAGGCACCATAGTCCAGAGCTTGCGAGAGCTTGCCGAAGGCGATCTTCCCCGATCCGACGAAGATCACGGCTTTCATCAAGCGAGTTACGGAGCAGTACATCGCCAACGAAGCGCTTGTGTTTCCCGTCGAAGCACAAGCGGCACGTTTGGCTCCGGTCACCCGGGCGTGTGTGAAGGCGGCTGACATGCCGTTGTCTTTGAAGCTGCCCGACGGATTCAATCCCTCGTATTGGAGGTACAGCCCACCCGAGTTGACCCCGACGTATTTAGCGACAGAATCGGCTCTTTGGAGAACGGTTTGCCCCTCGCCGACGGTCACGACGTCCTGGGCAGCCGCGAACGGAAGTAGCTCGTGAAAGCGCCAGACGCCGCTGAACCGCAGCGGTTCGTGGCGCCGCGTCCACATCTGTTCAAAGTCGCTTAGCTTTGTTGGCGGTTTGACTCGATTCCAGTCGTAGAGAACGTCGAGCAGATCGCCGCACTTGCCACACGCCACGCGCACTTCGTCGGTGCCGTATGTCTCCCCGCACTGAGGGGATATGCAGCGTTGATAGGCAAGATCAGTGAGCGCCACGGGCGGTTCTCGATGCGTCTGCGTTTATCCAACTGGAATCCGTCATTCATCTCCCGCCGATCGACCGGCGGTGCTGACGATTTCAGCCGTTTGGCATTTAACCATTTGGTATGACGAGAGTTCCTACTACGAAATCGACCACCGGATAAGTCTACGTTAGCCCTTTTGCATCAGCAAGGAGAACGACCATGTGAGCGTGTCGGAACGTGCCGCTGAGTCATAAGACGTGCTTTAAACGGGGCTTACGGCAAACAGGAACTCTCGGCAATCACACCTCGCCCCTTTGACATTGGGTATGGTGCTATTTAGAATCGATGGGCTGTGGAGCCGAGATCGGTCCTTTGCCGAGTGAGAGGAGAACAACCATGAAGAAACCAGAGATGCGAGTTTACAAGGAACGCTTGCTGCAGATTCGGGCACGACTTCGCGGCGACGTCCACGCCATGACCGAAGCGGCTTTGAGCAAGACTCGAAGCGAAGCCAGCGGCGACCTCTCAAGTATGCCGATCCACATGGCTGACGTTGGAACCGACAACTACGAGCAAGAGTTCACGTTGAGCATGCTCCAGAACGAGGAAGAGACGCTCGACCAGATCGAAGCTGCTCTTGAACGTATTGAAGACGCGATCTATGGTTCGTGTGTCGAATGCGATGGCCGAATCACGAAAACCCGCCTCAATGCAATCCCTTACACGCCATTCTGCATCAAGTGCGCCAGTAAGCTCCAAGGCCGATAACCCGTCCGTGGCAAGCGATGCCATCCCGCGTAGTCGTTACGTCATTTTCGGCGCTGTCTCGGTTTTGGGCTGTGCCGCCGATCTTTTGACAAAGCAGTGGGCTTTCCAATGGCGAGGCCTGCCTCGCGAGGGAAATGAATGGTGGCTATGGGAACCGTATGTCGGCATCGAGACGGCGGTTAACATCGGGGCGCTGTTCGGCATGGGAGGTGGCTACGGCCAGATCTTCGCTGGTCTCTCGATTGTGGCGGCCGTAGGAATTGTCGTTTGGCTGTTTCGGTATCGGGCTGCCCGAGACCAGTGGCTGACCTGGGCGTTGTCTCTCGTGATGGGGGGTGTTCTCGGTAACCTCTATGATCGTCTGGGGTTATGGATTCAGCCGGGGTATCCGGTGCAGTGGAGTAGCGGCGTTCGCGATTGGATTCTCCTGCGCTATGGCCAGCACACTTGGCCGAACTTTAATATCGCCGATTCGCTCCTGGTTTGCGGCGCGATCATGTTGATGCTGCATGCCTTTGGGGACCGCCCGGCCGACGAGACAGCGTCGCTCCCCAAGTCGGACATCGCCGGATAGTCACGACCGGATAGTCACGAATCGTAGCCTAAGTTCGTGCCAGCCTTGCCATTTAATTGACAAATGGTCTCACTTTGTTAGATTGGTCGCACTTTCCATCCTTCAATGGCGACGTCGGACAACAGCAATGAAGCTATCCAGGACAGTCGCGTACGCAGTGCGTGCGACCATTCAGTTGGCGCAGCAGCCCACAGACAGGCCAACCCCGTGCAGCAAGCTCGCTTCCGAGGGCAATATGCCTGAGCGTTTTTTGCTCCAGATTCTACGCAATTTGGTGACGCACGGAATTTTGCGTTCGACTCGGGGTGTTGATGGCGGCTATGCCCTCACTCGATCTCCCGAGGACATCTCGCTGCTGGACGTCATCGAGGCCATCGAAGGGCCGATGAATGCTGGCGAACCTGCTGGCGATGGTTTTCCCGAGGAGTCACAACAGAAACTGCGCGGCGCTCTGACCGAGATCACACAGACAGCGCGGCAACAGTTGGAAGCCATCAAGTTCTCTCAGCTGCTCGAACCGCCTCACGCTTAGCTCGCCGGTTCTTCAAACTCTCATGTCAGACGACGTCTCCGCACGGCTAACGCTTGCTCTCGAAATAGCTCGTGCCGCTGGTGCCTTGACGTTGGAGTTTTTTCAGCAGGACTCCCTCCAAGTCGAACGCAAGGGCGACAACTCGCCCGTCACTCAAGCGGATCGACAAGCAGAATTATTGATGCGTGAGCGAATCGCCGCGGCTTTCCCCAACGACGGCATCATCGGCGAAGAACATGGCGAGGTGGCGGGGACATCCGAGTACCAATGGATTCTTGATCCGATCGACGGCACCAAGTCGTTCATTGCGGGAGTGCCGCTGTACAGCGTGCTCGTGGGCGTTCTACGCAACGGCGAAAGTCTCCTCGGAGTCATTCTCGTGCCTGGGCTTGATGAGTGCGTCTACGCCGCGAAAGGGGAGGGGGCTTGGTGGACGAAAGGTGGGGCGTCACCTCGTCCAGCGAAGGTCTCCGTTCGCGAGAGTCTTGCGGACGGTGTCTTTGTGACCTCGCAAGTCGATGGGTTCGGTAAACGGTCGGCGACACAGGCCTACGAGCGTTTAGAGCGCGCCGCCTACATCACTCGGACGTGGGGCGACGGTTACGGCTATTTGTTGATTGCCACGGGACGTGCCGAGGCGATGGTCGACCCGATCATGAACATCTGGGATGCGGCCGCGATCCAGCCAGTTATGGAAGAAGCCGGCGGCACATTCACCGACTGGCAAGGGAAGCCTTGTATCGACGGGGGCGAAGGAATCGGCACCAACGGGCTGGTGCTACAGGAAGTCCTCAAGATTACTCGGGACTTCCGGCAGCCTTCTTGACGATGGCGTCAAGTTCTTCCAAACCACGGTCCCGGTTCACTTCATACGTGCCGACGTGGTAGTGAACGACTTTGCCATCTTTCCCGACGACCACAAACAGCGGCAGCTTGGCTCCCGTCACGCGTGGATCGCCGAATTGGCGAACGCCTTCCGCGTGGTCGGCCAAAATCGGATAGCTGAGATTCATGAACGCGACAAGCTTCTTGGCGCTGAGGATGCTCTTCAATCGTGTTTCCGGATCTTGCAGGCGTTGGTTCACGCAGACGCCCAGTACCAGGACATCTTCCGAGGGACGATTGCGGAATAGAAAGTCGAGGTACGCAATCTGGCCGTACGGCTCCTCGAGCGGTGTGTCGCGGTACTCCCAAAAATGCAGCACCGTTACTTTCCCTTCGGTTTGCGACCAGTCGAACGCTTTGCCATTCAGCTGATGCAACTCGGGGCGAGGCACCGCGTTGCCAACCAGTTTGCCGCGCATCAACTCGACGGCACCCGCCCGATTCTTCTGGTCCTTGGCATCTCGCTCTGCATCACTCGCGATACTCGTCAGTGGTCCGTCCGAGATACGAGCAACAACACTTGGCAGTTGCTCTCGCAATATCGCCAGGCGATCGCCGTTCCATTTCGTGTCACGCGTTCCGGGGACGATCCCAAGTCGATTTCGCAACGCAATCAAGCCGTCAAAGGCGGCTACGCCGGCTGCGGCCTGCGTTGCATCGAATTGCATTGCGGACGCTAGTTCGTACCGCAACTCGTGTTTCTCACCTTGTCCAATGAAGACGTTTTCTTTCAGCGAAAGAACCAGCGGATTGCTCTGGTCGATCAGCATGCTTCGCTTCAGCCCATAAGCGTTGCTCACGTCGACCTTCCATGCCGTGGCGTCGCCCAGCTTTCCGGTGCCGGTCACTTCATGGTCAAAGCGTCCCTCTTTCCACTGAGTGCCGTTGGCAAGTGGCGAATCGCGAAAGAAGAGCGGGCTGATCAGTTGGATCTCGCTGGTCCCTTCCGCGCGCTCGTAGAGCAGCGTCGGTTGCCCTTCATGGTCGGGTCGACCGGTCTGGTAATGGCCGAACCGATGGATCCAAGACCAGCCGCCGCGACCTTCCTCCTCCAAAGCCCAGTAGACTCCCGCTCCGGTCGGGCGGACGTCGGCAACGAGCAGCGAAAGTGTGAACTTCTTTTCGGTTTCCGCGGCAGAACCCTTCTCTGCCACGAAGTTGCCTTGAAAGACCAAGTGCGCGCCCGGCTCGATGGTCGCGGTGGGGGCGGCGGAAGCTATCGCGATTGCGAGCAACAGAGCATGCATAATCGTGGTCTCATGTAGGAGTGGGCGGCTCTGGTTGCGGCAGGCAGCCGTGCGGCAAACCAAGAGTCATTGGTGGGGGCGGTCAGGCAGGGGAAGGTCGGCTGGACTCGTCGAGTCACCAGGCCAACCGAGCAGCTCCATTCTAGTCGCGGCGTATCCGGTTGCGATAGTCCAACAACCCCCGGTGCTTCTTCGTGGCACCGCGACAATCGTCAAGGAAAAAACAGACTCAGAAGGCACAGGCCGCAAAGCAACATGGCGATCGAGACGACGAAGGCACCCATGCTCGTGACAATTCCGCAATACGCCCAGAAAACCCAGGGATGTTGATGGCGATAGACTCTGCGGTCGATGCAAAAGCGAAAGTAGCCGCGTTTCACCGAGCGGATGACTTCTGCAATTGATCCGTAACCCGCACAGAACAGGACTATCGCGGGCAAAGCGATAATAGCATTGGCAAGCATGGCTCAATAACCTCGTGCCGAGATCCAGTGCCTCGTTAGGACGCCGCCAACCGTTTCGAACTCTGATCATTCCGCTCCCAGATGCTGCTTCAAGAACATGACCTGCACGGCACGGACGTAGTCAGAATTGTCTTTCTTGCCAAAACCGTGTCCTTCGTTCTCGGCATAGACCGTCCAGACGGCGCGCCCTTGTGAACGGACTTTCTCGGCGATTTGTTGGGCTTCACTGAACGGGACACGCGGGTCGTTCTTACCGTGGGCCACCATCAGGGCGGAGCGAATCTTGTCGGCGTTCGACGTCGGATTGATTCGGTCGAAGACCGCTCGCATCTCGGGATCACGTTCGTCGCCGTACTCGGCTCGGCGGAGGTCTTGGCGGTACGCTGACGTGTTCTCCAGGAAGGTCGTAAAGCTGGCAATGCCCACGATGTCGATGCCTGCCTTCAGACGGTCGCCGTAGTGAACCAGGGATGCCAGCACCATATAGCCGCCGTAGGAACCACCTACGACCGCGACCCGTGATTCGTCGAGTTCCGGCTGCTGGGCGATCCAATCCAGCAACGCGCCGATGTCCTTGACGCTGTCTTCGCGAAGTTCGGCATTGTCGAGCTTCAGGTAAGTTTTGCCGTACCCCGCCGAGCCGCGGACGTTCGGGGCCAGCACCGCGATACCGAGATCGTTCACGTAGTACTGCGACGAGCCGGAGAAGTACGGGCGATATTGGCTCTCCGGTCCGCCGTGAATGCTGATGACGACGGGAGCTTTGTTGGCCGGAGTGGCATCGCGGGGTTTGTAGTAGTAAGCCGGGATGGTCCGATCGTCGAACGATTTGAATTGAATTCGCTGCGGCGCGGTGAACGTCTCCGGATTCAATCCACCCACTTCGCTGAACGTCCAACGTGTGAGCTGTTCATCCGCCAGTGATAACGAATAGGCGTCGGAAGGCGCGTCGGGCCGCGAGAGTGTAAAGCCGAGATGTTGGCCGTCGGGCGAAAACTCGATGCTCGAGATGATGCCCAACGGCAAAGCGAGCGGGCGTGGCGTATCGCCTTCTAGCAAGTACAGTCGGCTGGCTCCATCTTCGTTCACGGCAAACGCAATTTGGCCGCTCTCCGCGTGGACCTCCAAGTCGCTGACGTCCCAGTCGATCGCGTCGGTCAGCCAGTGATACGCTTTCATCGCGATGTCGTAACGAGCCAAACGGTTGAACTCGCCGTGAGCATCGGTGGTGATGTAAATCGACTGACTATCCGGCGCAAATCGAAGGTCGCCAATTGCTGCGACTTTGCCATCCGGCAAGACAAGGTCTGTTCTCATTTGAGACTCGACATCGAACAACGCGAAATACGATTCGTTGATCGACACGTAGCGTCCCAGCAACAAGGTCTTCCCGTCGTGCGACCAATCGGCGGCGTACCAATACTCTCCGTCCGTTTCGAAGATCATTTTCATCGAGTCAGGCATCCGCGGATCGGCGAGGTACAGGTCGGTGTCTCGCCCGTTGCGTTTGTTACTCGAGATGACCATCTGTTTACCGTCGTCGCGGATTGCGCCCATCGAATTTCGTGACTTGCCATCGGTCAACAGCTCGGTCGTAAAGGAGCTGCGATCAAACAGGTAGACTTGATAGTTCTCGTTGCCGCCGGCACTCATGGAGAGCAACATCGAGCCGTCTTGCGCCTTTGGAATGAAGCCGCCACGAACGGGTTCCTCGAAGAACGTCACTTGCTCCCGCCGCCCGCCCGGCGTGTAGACACGATGCAATTGCGACGCATTGGCAAATCGCGTCGAGACAAGAACTCCGTTTCCATCCGGTGCCCAGCCCTGTAAATCTGCACCGCGGATGTTGCTGTACTGATTCAGCCGCTCGAAGATCTCTTCCGGGACCACGGGAACTTCTTCCGTCGTGATCGCGGCGGGGCGGCGAGGATCGGTGTCTTCGGCGTGGACGAGCATCGGCAAAGTGAACACCAAGCCGATGGAACAAAGAGTGAGTGATCGATACATGTCAAGTTTCCGTTTACTCCAAATCTGGTGATGAAAGATACGGAAGACCAACTCGCGGTACCAGCCGGGCATCCGTCGGGCGGGGCCGATGTGTTGCTAGAATACACGCACACTCACTTCGTGTGGAAGTGGAAGGTGCGATAGCGTTGCAACTCCATCCCGGCGTCTTCCCAGCTGTAGCCGTAGTTGCCGTAGTGCATCAGCCGCACGCAACGGTCGTGCAACGCCACACGCAGCAGGCTCGTCACGGCGGAGCGTGACGGCTACTTTGGACGCACGCTCGCCTTCATCAAAGAAATGCGGCTCCGGCCAATCCTCGGTCATGCACCGCAGCGGATCGGCGAGGAGTCTGTCCGCTTACTCACGTACGATGGCCGTCCAAGGCCGTCGTTCACTCGCATCGTAAGGAAACGACGGCCTTGGAAGGCCATCGTACGTAGAGAACTGCTGGCCTAGGAGCTGAAGTGCCGTTCATACTGCTCGTTGCAGTAGCGATCGGTCATGCCGGCGATGAACTCGCCGACGCTCCGTTTCAGCCCCACCGATTCGCTGCGAGTGCGGTAGCCTTTCGGCAATAGCTCCGGCTGCCGGACATAACCGGCGAACATCTTGCGGAGTCGGCTTTGAGCTTGTTCGCGAACGCGAATGATGTCTGGATGCCTGTACACGCGATCGTACAGCAATCGTTCCAACTCAGCTTTTTGCACCGCGACAGGCTCGCTCGGTCCGATGAGAAATGGCGCAAGTCGAGCCTGTTGCGCGGTCTGCAAGCCGGCGGTTGCGAGATACTGGCCGCAGCGCCGCAAGACGTCACTCACTTGATAGTCAATTAACTCATGCACCAACATCAGACGCAACACTCGAGGCGATAGCCCTGAAAAGCGATCGTTGACACGGCGCAGCATCTCGCGGGTCAATGGTACCTCGGCCAGCTCATCCAAACTCAACAAACCAAGCTTCACGGCGTCATCCGTATCGTGAGCATCGTACGTGATGCTGTCCGCGGCATCGACGAGTTGCACTTCGAGCAACGGCTTGAGACCTGGATTCTGCTTGTCGGCACGAACGCCTTGTCCGTCGAGAACCTCGCGAGTCAGATTCAGCCCCGGAAAGCCGTGGTATCGAACGTCGATTTCCTCCGCGATCGTCAAGGCATGTTCGTTGTGCGAAAAACCTCCTTCGCCCTGCAAGCACTCGTCGAGCGCGTCTTCACCGGCGTGGCCAAACGGCGGATGGCCGATGTCGTGGAACAACGCGAGTGCTTCGATAAGGTCTTCGTTCAGTTGCAACGCACGCCCGATGGTTCTGGCGATCGAAGCGACTTCCTGGGTGTGCGTTAATCGCGTGCGATGATAGTCACCCATCTCGCCGGTGAAGACTTGCATCTTTCCGCTCAGCCGGCGGTAAGCCGAACAATGCAGGATGCGGTCGCGATCGCGCTGGAATGGTCCGCGATAAGGGTGTTCGGGCTCCACGTATTTGCGCCCCGCCGAGTCGCCGCTTCGCATTGCATACGGAGCCAGCAACGCCGCTTCGCGTTCTTGATACGTCTGAAGGCCTGGCAGCAGAATTGCTTTGTCCGACGGCATGTTTCTCTTTCGTTGGCAGTACTTGGCCGTGCGTTCCGCGAGCGGAATCATTGTCGCGGCGCGAAATCAGCCGGTACGCGCTAGCGTCCGGTTCCTGCGCGGAAACCGCGGGCGATCGCCGTGCGGCTGATTTTGTCACAACCTTGGAGCAAAAGTCCACGCACCGAGCCACCACTACCGTCAACCGCGCAAGCTTGTACCACCTGGCCTGCTTTGCTACGGTGATGGATTCGCACCTGCCAAAAATCGTAGACAGTAACCCCCCGATGTCAACAAGCCCTCACCCCGACGATCGTACGCCGCCAAAGGTCGACGAGGAAGCATTGATTCGTATTCGGGGTGCCAGGGTTCATAATCTGAAGAATATCAGCCTCGACATCCCTCGGAATGAGCTAGTAGTTCTGACCGGACCAAGCGGATCGGGCAAGAGCAGTTTGGCGTTTGACACGCTATTCGCGGAAGGCCAACGCCAATTCATCGAAAGCCTGTCGGTCTACGCCCGTCAGTTCCTGCATCAGATGGAGCGTCCCGATGTCGACCTGATCGAGGGGCTGCAGCCGACGCTTTGCATCGACCAACGTCCCGGCAACCGGAATCCACGCAGCACGGTCGCGACCGTCACGGAGATCTACGACTATCTCCGCTTGATGATGGCTCGGCTCGGGACACCGCATTGCCCCGACTGTGGCGAAACAATTCAGCAGCAGACGACCGAACAGATCCAAGGGCGGCTGCTCGAATTTCCCGAGGGAACGAAGGCGATGCTGCTCGCGCCGCTGGTGCGCGGCCGGCGTGGACAACATCAAGACGTTTTCGCCCAGATCCGCAAGGTCGGTCTGGTCCGCGCCCGCGTCGACGGGGATGTCTACGAAGTCGAACAAGCTCCGGAACTCGAAGCCCGCAAGATCCACACGATCGACGCCGTCGTTGATCGCATCATCATTCGGCCAGGCATTGATGCCCGACTCGCCGAATCGGTTCAGATGGCAGTGCGGCTGGGCGACGGCTTGATGGCCGTTTGCTACCACACTGAGTCTAGCGAGAGCATGGGCGAAGGGGCAAACAACGGCTGGAAAGACGAGCTGTACAGTACCGTCTACGCTTGCCCGAACTGTAACATCAGCTTCGAGGAGCTAGAGCCACGGACTTTCAGCTTCAACAGTCCTTACGGGGCTTGCCCCGAATGCGATGGCCTCGGCGCGCGTGAAGAGTTCGATCCCGAGTTAATCCTGCCGAGTACTGACGTCTCACTGGCGGACGGCGCGATCGCGGCGTGGAAGGGGCTGGCGGCTGCCGAGGTAAAGAAGCTTCGCGCGGAACTCGACAAGTTTTTCGACGCCAACAAAGTCGCGTGGGACACACCGCTCGCGGAATACACCGAATCGGCGCTGAACCACCTCCTTCATGGTCAAGCTCGTCCGAAGTTCCAGGGGGCGTTGTTGATGCTGGAGAAGGAGTACGCGACCACGACGCGGAAAGCACGACTCGAGCAACTCGCAACGTTTCGTGGAGAAGTCCTCTGTCGCGAATGCGGTGGCTCGAGGCTTCGTCGCGAAGCCGGTGGTGTGCGGGTGGGCGGCAAGTCGATGCACGAGATCACACAGCTTTCGGTCAGACGCGCGAAAGAGTTTTTCGACGCGCTGCACTTTGCCGAGCGGGATCGCCCGGTCGCCGATCCGCTACTCGCCGAAATCCGCCATCGACTCGAATTCTTGATCAAGGTCGGCGTCGACTATCTGGGTCTGGGCCGCGCGGCGGATACGTTGAGCGGCGGGGAGCTGCAACGCGTGCGACTCGCGACCAGCATCGGGTCCGGATTGGTCGGCGTCTGTTATGTGCTCGACGAGCCCTCGATCGGTTTGCACCAACGCGACAACCAACGATTGATCGATGCCCTGCGAGACCTCCAGCAACAAGGCAATACGGTCATCGTCGTCGAACATGACGAAGCGATGATGCGCGAGGCAGACCGTTTGATCGATGTCGGTCCTGGAGCCGGCCTCGCAGGAGGCCGGATCATGGCCCAGGGAACCACTTCCGAAGTCTGTGCGAATCAAGCTTCCGTCACGGGGCGATACCTGTCGGGAATCGACCGGATTGCCGTGCCGGCGAAGCGGCGACGGGCCGCGAAATCCCGCTCGCTGGTGTTGGAAGGAGCCGAGATCAACAACCTGCAGCGAGTCGACGCGTCGTTCCCGTTAGGCTGTTTCGTTTGTGTGACCGGGGTCAGCGGCTCGGGAAAGAGTTCGCTAATCAACGAGACGCTGTCGCGTGCCCTCACGCGTCGGCTCGGCGGCTTGGCGGCGAAGCCGGGGCGTTTCACGAGTCTTCGCGGCGTCAGTCAAATCGACAAAGTGATTCAAATCGATCAGTCGCCGATCGGCCGTACGCCGCGCAGCAACGCCGCGACCTACACCGGCTTGTTCGATGAGATCCGTAAGGTCTTCGCGAATACTCGCGACGCGAAGCAACGCGGCTTTCGGGCCAGCCGGTTCAGCTTCAATGCCAAGACGGGCCGCTGCGAGGAGTGTCAAGGTCACGGCGTCAAGAAGATCGAAATGAACTTCTTGCCCGATCTGTTCGTTACCTGCAACCAGTGCAACGGCGCTCGCTTCAACCGGCAGACGCTGCAAGTCAAATATCGCGGCAAGTCGATTGCGGGAATTCTCGATATGGCAATTGGCGAAGCCGCTGAGTTCTTCGAGAACTTCGCCAGCATCCATCGAGTCCTGCAATGCCTCGTCGACGTCGGGCTTGATTACCTGCCACTCGGCCAGCCTTCAACAACGGTCTCCGGCGGCGAAGCCCAACGCATCAAGCTCGGCACACAACTCGCCCGCGTCGACACCGGCAAGACGCTGTACCTGCTCGACGAGCCAACGACCGGTTTGCACTTCGACGACATTCGCCGCTTGCTCGATGTGCTCAACCGGCTCGTCGATCGAGGCAACACGGTGATCGTCATCGAACACAACCTCGACGTGATCAAGTGCGCCGATTGGTTGATTGACCTCGGCCCCGAGGGTGGCGAAGGGGGCGGCCAGATCATCGCCACCGGCACGCCGGAGGAGGTCGCCTCGCAGGAAGCAAGCCACACCGGGCGGTATCTCAAGCCGCTCCTGAATGGGCACGCCGAGGCATGAGCCGAGCGATTTACACGAAGGGCTTTTGATTGATGTTGCCCACAAAGTAGCATGGCCTCATAGGCCGTGTCGGCTTGGGAACACCTGAAAAGACACGGCCTACGAGGCCATGCTACTCATTGGTACATGCCACGGATTGAGCAAATCGAACAACGTGGATTTTAGGTCGCCTTTGTTGAAAGTCCGTGTGTGAACTGGTCTAATTTCAGCCCAGCCGTCGTTCTGCTCCCGCCACCTACCGGATCGAACTCATGCGAATCCTTTCACTCACACTCACTCTGGTCTTCGTGTCATACTCATTCGCTGCCGAAGAGTTGACGCTCGACAACGTCACCGCGCCCGCCGCTAACTCAGCCGACGAACCATTGGCGACGGAATTTTCGCTGGACAACGCCACTCGCTTTCTCGATCAAGCGTCGCTCGACTGGACGAAGAGTCGAAAGTGTTTTACCTGCCACACGAATTTCAGTTACCTCATCTCCCGACCGACGGTCTCCGCGAAAGGGACGGCCCATCAGCAGATCCGCGAAGCGTTAGAAGAGATGGTCGAGAAGCGTTGGGAGACCGATGGGCCGCGTTGGGGCGCCGAGGTTGTGATGAGTGCCGCGGTGTTGGCGATGAACGACGCCGCGACCTCCGGCAAGCTGCACGCTGCGACGCGAAAGGCGCTCGATCGGATGTGGACCTTGCAGCGTGAAGACGGAGGATTCGATTGGCTGAAGTGCGGTTGGCCGCCGATGGAATCAGACGACGATTACGGGATTGCGATTGCGGCACTCGCTGCCGGTGCCGCGCCGGAGGGTTACGGCAAGAGCGAGGCGGCTCGTGCGGGAGTCCAGAAGTTGCGAGACTACTTGAAAGAGAATCCGCCTCCGACGATTCATCACACAGCCATGCTGATGTGGGCGGACAGCTATGGAACCGAGTTATTGGCAACGGCGCAAAGAGAAGCGGCTCTCGACAGGTTGTTGGCGTTGCAGCAGCCCGACGGCGGCTGGTCGTTCGCGACGCTGGGCGACTGGAAGCGGAGCGATGGGAGCGAGCAAGATACGAACGTGAGCGACGGTTATGGCACGGGCTTTGTCGTCTTCGTGTTGCGGCGAGCCGGGATCGCGGCCGATGACGTACGATTGCAGAAGGGCGTGAGCTGGCTGAAGCAACATCAACGCGAGAGCGGGCGCTGGTACTCCCGCTCGCTGAACAAAGACAGCAAGCATTTTATCTCGCACGCAGGGACTGCTTTTGCCGTGATGGCAATTCAGGCTTGCGAGGCCGAATAGCGTCGACAGGAGCGAGTAGTTGCAATTCCATACTCCGGTCGTGACAATGTAGGCATGAGTACGGAAGGACAACAATTTCTCGAAGCGGCACTGGCGCTTCCTGATTCTGAGCGAGCCGAGATCGCCGCCCGACTGATTCGCAGTTTGGAATCGGAGCCCAGCGACGACGTCGATGCCGCCTGGGCGGCGGAGATCGAGAGGCGGATTTGTTCGATCGACGACGGATCGGCGAAGTTGATCCCTTGGGATGATGTCATGCAAGAAATCGATGGTCGGTTGAATTAACAAAAACGGATGGACTCATGCGATCAACTCGATATTCTGTTCTGCTCGCTTCGCTCCTCGCAGCTACCGCCGTCGCCGCCGAACGCGATGACGAAGGCTTCTCGCCGCTGCTAAACGGCAAAGACCTGACGGGCTGGGTGCTGACGAACACGCCGCCGGCGACATGGACCTTCCAGGAGGACATGTTGATCTGCTCAGGAAAGCCGGTCGGCGAGCTACGCACCGAGCGGATGTATCAGAACTTCATCTTGGAGCTTGAGTGGCGGCATATGGTTCCGCGGGGCAATGCGGGCGTGTTCATCTGGGCCGACGATATCACGGCGCGTGGCGTGCCGTTTCATCGCGGCATCGAAGTGCAAGTGTTGGAGAATGCTTACGGGAATACGCAAAGTCATACCACACACGGCGATATCTTCCCGATTCACGGTGCGACCATGACTCCGATCAATGGCCGAGGCGGTGGCCGGGCGTTTCCCACCGAAGAGCGTTCCAAGCCGAGCCCCGAGTGGAATCATTATCGGATCACGTGCCAGGACGGCGAGATTTCGTTAGCGGTCAACGGCAAAGTCGTCACGCAAGGCAAGGATTGCAGTCCGCGGAAGGGCTACATCTGTCTCGAATCCGAGGGCGGGATCGTTCACTATCGAAACGTACGCATCAAATCGCTTCCTGATACACCGGTCGACGCGGTTCACGTTGCGATCGCCAATCGCGGGTATCGGTCGATCTACACAGGTCTCGATCTGTCGGGGTGGACCGGCGAAGCGGAAGCCCTGACCGCGTGGCACGCGAATGACTGGGTGCTTTCGTGTGACGGCCCCAAGAACAATCAAGAAGCAAGTCTGACGACGACCGAACTGTTTGGGAACGTAGGCTTCGTGATCGACGCGAAGATCAAGCAGGCAGACAAATCACTGAAACTCCGTGTGCGCGATGTCACGATCGACACCGCGGATCCTGCGATTGCGAAGCATCTGGAAAAGGTCGGAAGCTGGAATCGCTTCGAAGGAGTCCAGCGGGGCAATCTGCTGGACCTTTCGGTCAACGGGCGCGAAGTGTTTCAAGGGCATGTCGTTCAATCGACACTCGATAGCCGACCAATCACATTGTCGACTAACGGTCCTGCCGAGTTCGCTAACATCTACGTTCGCACGTTATCTCCCAAACCCTGATCCCAGGAACGTTAACCACTTCTGATGAAGATCGAACATATCGCCTACAACGTTGAAGATCCGCTGGCGATGGGGCGTTGGTACGTCGAGCATCTGGGCTTGAAGGTGAAACGCCGGACGGTCGACGCGCCCTACGCCCACTTTCTCGCTGACGACAGCGGGACGGTGATGATCGAGATTTACGGCAACAAGTCCGCACCGCTGCCCGATTATCGAAGCATGAACCCCGCCGAATTGCATTTGGCGTTCGTCTCGAAGGATGTCGAGTCCGACGTCCGCCGCCTGACCGTGGCCGGGGCGACACAAGTCGGCGAGATTGACACGGCCTCCAACGGCGACCAACTCGCCATGCTGCGTGATCCTTGGGGGTTCGCGATTCAACTGGTCAAACGCGCGACGCCGATGATTTGATGCGGGGTTTCGCCGTCATTGCGCTCACGCTGCGAAGCTGACGATGGCGTTCATCAAGAAGCATTTCGCTGCGCAGGCAGTCGTGGAAGTTCCGCATTGAGGCGGGGGCTGGATCGCAAATCAGCCGCGACGCGATAGCGTGCGGTTTTCTCGAAGTTCGCGAGGATCACTGGCTAGCGCCAGGCAGCTGATGAATCATCCGGGTTAGGTAACGCCGCCCGTGTACAGAACGTCCATCACCTTTCCTTGGTTCAGATGTCGCGGTCGGTTGAAACGATCCGGGACCGTTTGGTGCGGGTCGATTCCCAAGGCGGTGTAAATCGTGGCACCCATGTCATTGGGATGGTAAGGCGGAGTAACCGGGTAGGCACCGAGTCGGTCTGACTTGCCGATGACTTGCCCGCCTTGGACGCCGCCGCCGGCAAACACAGCCGTATACACCGGCGCCCAGTGGTGGCGTCCGGGAACGGTCTGGCCAGCGAGAGGTGAAATCGTCGGCGTGCGGCCGAACTCGCCCACGCAAATGACGAGTGTTTGGTCGAGCAGTCCTCGATCCTCGAGATCATCCAAGAACGCACTGACTCCCGTATCGAGCGCGGGCAACATCGTCTTTAGCCTTGGGAAATGATCGACGTGCGTATCCCACGTCTGCACATTCCCCATGTTGCACTGAATGACGGGCATCTCCAGTTCGACAAGCCGTCGGGCGAGCAGCAACGTCTGGCCGTATTGGTGCCGTCCGTAACGGTCGCGCGCGGCCGCTGGTTCGGCTTTAATGTCCAGTGCGCTGCCCAGTTTCGATGACGTCAGCATCGAGAAGGCCCGCTCTTGCTCGTCGCTGTACTTGAGTCCTTGCTCGGTCGCGTTGAGGCCGTCGCGTTGTCGATTGATGTGCTCCAGCAGGCGGCGTCGCTCGCCAAGTCGTACCACGCTCAAGCCATCCAACAGGGACAGGCCGCGCACCTTGTAGTCGTCGCTGTTAGGATCGTCCTTCAAAACAAAGGGATCGTACTTGGCACCGAGAAAGCCGGCATGTTGCCCCGGCCAAACGAGCACACCTTCGATCAGCGGATTCGGAATGGTGACTTGGCTCGGCAGGCCGTCTGCCCGCGGACGGAGATTGGACAGGGCCGCACCGTAGGACGGCCAATCGGCACGATTGAGTGACTTGTCTTCGTTCGAATCTCCGCGAAAAGTTTGGATCGCTCCGGTCAAGGCGTTATGCGAGCCGGACAGATGCCGATTATCGCCGTGAGCCATCGAACGAACGATCGCCAGCTTGCCGGCGCGCTTGGCCATTTCGGGCATCTTGTCCGAGAACTGAACTCCTGTTAACGATGTCGCTATCGGTTCGAACTCGCCCTTGACCTCCGACGCGTCGGGCTTCGGGTCGAACATGTCAATGTGACTGCCGCCGCCTGTCAAAAAAATCAACACGACCGACTTGGCGCGTCGCGGTTGGTTGGCGGCTATTGCTTGCTGCCCCAAGAGGCCCGTCAACCCCAGGCCAAAAAAAGACGAGCAGCCAACTTGTAGAAGTTCGCGGCGATGGAACATGGCGTGTTCTTCCGAGGTAGGAATGTTGGACAGTTTTGCCATTAGAACACGTCGTGCCGCGGATCTCAATGTCGAAGCATTAGTCTTGAGACTTCCACGCGGCCATTGCCAGCAAGATCCACCCAACGATCAAACAAGTACCGCCGATCGGTACGACTGCGCCGAGGATCTTGGCACCTGAAAGAACGAGCGTGTACAAACAGCCGCTAAAGATCGTGACGCCGACGATGAACAGCTTCGCCGACCAACCGAGATACCGGGTATTGCCTCGCATGGCGCGCAGCCCGATCGCCAACAACGCCAAAGCGTGATACATCTGGTAGCGCACGGCGACTTCCCAGGTCGCCAACTGCTTCACTTGCTCTTGGGGCTCCAGCCCCCACTGGGCGACCGCGCCTTCCAGCCAGTGTGCGCCAAACGCTCCGAGGGCAACGCCCAAGCCACCGAGAACACTTCCCGCAACGAGAATCTGTCGGGGTCTCACTCTTCACCTCGTAAAATGCCTCCACATAAAAACAGCCCGTCGCGCGAGCAACGGGCTGTGACGAATCGACGCAGGTCGGTTGAAGTTACGGCACGATTTCGATGCCGAGTTTCTCTTCCTCTTCTTCCTGGATGATGATGCGGGGCGTGACCATCAGCATCAGGCTGGTTGTCTCTCGTCCGATACCGACGTTCTTAAACAGCCGGTTCACGTACGGGATCTTGTTCAACATCGGGACGCCTTGTTCGGCGCGAGCTTCCGACAATCGTTTGATTCCGCCGAGCAGAACCGTACCTCCATCCGGCACGCTCACGGTCGTCGAGACCGTCGTAAACGAGAACGTCGGCAGCTGAACGGTCGTACCTTCCGTCGTTGTTTGGGCGTTGTCCGTGTTGCCAGTCAGTTCGCCGTTCGCATCTTTAACATTCGAGCCGGTGTTCGTGGTCGTCTTGCCATCGAAAGTGAACTCTTCGACGTCGCCGATCTGGCTGAACATGGGAACCAGCGTCAAGCGGACAAACCGTCGGTCGTGGGAGACAACCGCTTGAACGCTCAGTGATGTTCCTTCGCTGAGTACCACGATCACTGGCTGATGAGCCGCCGCGAAGTCGCCGACGACCGGAATCAAGCTCGTGACGAACGGCCGTTGCGAAACGTCGCTGACGGACGCCTGTTGACCGTTGAACAGAGTGACCTTCGGAGCTTGAAGCACGTTGCTGCGATCGCTTCCCGTGGCTGCTTGGACGAGAAAGAACGCCTCGATGTCGCTCAAGATCGCGAACCCAAAGTTCGCGGCGTTGGGTGCGTTGAAGCCGCCGAATGCCGGGGCCGTAACACCGAACCCATCTTGCGTGAACGAGAAGTCGAAGTCGCCGGTCGGCACGCCGGCTGGGGTCAAACCAACGGAAACACTTGGTCCCGAATCATCTGCCGGCAATGCCGTCACGTTGTCATCGACATCGAAGTCGAAGTCGACGCCGATCCGTTCGAAGAAGTCGTCCCGCAGCGTGATAAACCGAACCTCGATGGTAACTTGCAAGTCCTGCAGTCGCCGAAGCTGTTCGAGCAAGTCCGCGATCTGTTCGTGAACGTCCTGCGTCTGGCTGATGACCAGGCTCAAGTTCGTCGGGAACGGCTCGATGGCACCAGGACCACCAACTTCGTCCCACGTATCCGGCTTGATCGTCGACGTGATCAACTCGATGAGCGTATCGAAGTCGGCCAACGCGGCACCACCCATGCCGCCGGGACCATAACCCAACGATTGCGACGGACGAGATTTGAGACCTTGCGGAAGGCCACCGTAGGAATTCATCTGAGCAAGTGCCGAAGCGCTTGCCGGGCCACCCCCGTGAAGGTCGTTGACAGAAACCGTCAACGGTAACGGTGCCATTGATACCGGTTGGATGCCACCACCGTAGCCGAGCGAGTTGTGAGCTTCCCGGATCGCTGACGGAAGTCCGATGTTGTAGCCGGGAATGAAATTCGGAATCGGAATCACAAGGTCCGCGACGTTGTAGACGCGGTTATGGACATTCGAGTCGCGCAGCTGCTCGCTCGTGATGCGCAGCACTTCGTTTTGGATGACGTAGCTCAATCGCAACGGTTCGAGAATCAGGTTCAAAGCACTTCGCAGCGAGATCGCTTGCGTCAACGTGATATCAACCGGCGTATCGCTGGTGACGCCTTCCGCGGCGAGACCCTGCGGATCAGCGTAGATGTTGACGCCCGAAAGACTGGCGAGCGTGTCGAGCACTTCCTTCAGAGGTCGATTGTTGAAGTTCACTTCGACGGGCTTCTTCAGCGTGTTCTGAATCTCCATCTCGGTCGGCGACAGCCGACGCTGCTCCATTTCGAGTTGTTCGTAACGGCTTTTCTTGAGGTCGAGCCAGCGTTGCGTACCACCAAAGTCGATCGGGTGGTCGTCACCAACGGTTGCAATCGAAGCCGCGTCGGTGTCGAGCATGCTATCGACGAATCCCCTCTCCTTCTGCTCGGCGATCCTATGATTGCGTTCTATATTTCGTAGAAACTTACTTTTACTGGTGACTAATCGTGTGATTGGCGAGTCCGGATCGAGTTCGCGGATCTGACGCGCGAGAACCTCGGCTTCGGCGTGCCGTTCTTCGTCGACGAGATCGTTGAACTGCTCGACCAACTCGGCAAGCTTCTGCTGAACTTCGTTCGCTCGCGTGCGGTCACGGTCAATCGATTCGATCACTTCGCGATTCCGCTCTTTCAAATCGATGTCACCTTCATGCTGTTGGATATAAGCTTCAATACCGACGAGTTCTTTATCGACGATAGTCAACAACTGGCGTCTCGCGCCGGGATCAACGTCGGACTGGGAAACCCGTTCGCGGAGTTGCGCGACCCGCTGCAAGGCTCCGCGGGGATACTTTCGGACCAGCGCCCGAGCTTCATCGGTTTCGTTGGTGATTTCTCGAAACAGTTGCTGGCGCAGCAGCTCTTGCTGGGCATCGACTTCTTCCAAAGGAGAAGGCTCGCGAAGGGGACGATTGCCAGCCGCGTTGAGCAGGCTAAGTTTGTCTTTCAGATCTTGGCGGGTGATCGGATCAAGCTCTTGCTGGTATTGCCAGGCGTCCCGGAACAGGCTCAATGCCGCATCGCGATCCTGAGCCTCCAACGCCCGGAGCCCTTCGCGATACCTTTGCAGACCGGTTGATTCGTCGGGCCGTCGGAGGGCTGGAGTTGGGATTTCTGCTTGGGCGTAACGATTCCGAGTGAGGTCGGTTTCCGGTGTGTAGAGCCCTTGGCTGACTGGCGAACGTCCTGTTGGTGTTCCGCCATTTGCGACGGCGGGCATTGTTTCGAAGTTTCCAGCGGGAATGACACCGGAGCCACCCTGACGATTTATTTGACTTCGAATCTGAAGCAGCACTTCCCAAGGTCGCGTTTCGCCTTGTGTAAACTCATAATCCGGAACGCGGATGGCTTGAGCGTCTTCAGCGAATTGCAGCGCGGAACGTAAATCACCGCGACCGAGTGCAGCTTGAGCTTGAGCCAGCAGTCGCAAGGACTCCCGTTTCCGCGGACTCGCCGACGCAGCGTATCCCGTTTGTGGACCGTTGGCCAATTGTGCTGGGTTCGTGACCACGCTTCCTTCGAAGGCGCTGTCCGCTGTCGATGGGAGCGGCTTGATGGGCGGCAATCGATCCCGTTCGCGGGGCGCGAAATCAGCTGGCCTGGTTGGGAACGGTGACGTCGGTTGCAGTTGTGCAATGCGGCCGATGTCGATGCCGGCTTGTTGCAGCTCGGACGCGAATTGAATCGGGGAGAACTCGCCGGGCGCGAACGAAGCGCCCGTTGCGACGGCTCGTTGATACCAAGCCAGAGCTGCCGTCTTGTCGCCCTGCTGAAGAGCGAGACGGCCTCGGTGGAGGTACTCGTTGGCTTGGGCCTGACCGGTGTTCGTCAGTTGATTCAATACCTGATCACGTCCTGTTGGGGTTGCGTAGCCCGTCCTGGGTGTCGGCGAGCCGTTCGGAACGGGTGTCGCCGGAGCAAACTGCTGGCTTGTTGCCGGTGGCCGCGTGGCACCTGCACCGCGCGCGGCGGCGATGTCGCGGCGAATTTTTGCGGGCGTGTCAGCAAATCGCGATCGCACCAAGTCGTAATTCGCGTTGAACTTCTCAGCGCCGTCGACGTAGTATTCGGCGTCATCCGGCTTGCCTGCTTCGAGTGCCTGGCGAGCGTACCGCAACCACTTGTCCGCTTCGCGTTGGCGGGCGGCTTCATCGGCGGACGGGGTTTGGCCGAACGCCGCATTGGCGTTGATGATCGCTGTGAGCACGGGTTGGCTCTCGGCGAGTGCGGCTTGCTGCAGAGTGACCGCTAGGGCGATACATCCGATCGATACCTTACAGATCGCTTTCAACGCGACTCTCCTTCTTCGAGAAGTTTTTTTCCCTACTGTCCCCGTCGTCTGGGTTTGCCATCGTCCGGGTAAGATGGTGAATCAGCGAGGTGCCCAACCAGTCTTGCATTACCTTGCGAGAACTCGCATTTTTGACAAGGCGGCAATGTGAAACTAGCGGCCACGCCCACTCGGAGAAACACCATCACGGGGTTGTGTAACCTCTGACAGGCTTATCTTTTGGTAGACGAGAGCGGGATAAATACTCGCGTCTGCGAATGCGGTCAAGGTCATTTGTGAGAAGTGGCAATAAAAAAAGCTCCATTCGGAGAACGAATGGAGCTTTGCAGTTGGCGAAGATTACGATCTGGCCAATTGGTAGCTGTCAACAGGCTAACTATTTTCCGAGCATGCTTTCCATGTTCCCGTAATCCATTATCTCGTCGTCGGAGGCCTCGCCAGCCGCTTCGACAAAAATCGGTGGTGGTGGTGGAGCATACTTGTCAAAGATGTGCCAGTCGTCCAATTCATTGCGGACGATGAAGTTCCCAGACGCATCAATCACGGCAACTTCGCCAGGTGTTAGGAGAGCTTGCTCATTGTCTTTCGAGGCTTCCAGGAGTTCGCCACCGCGGAGATCCACGACAAGTTCGCCCGACGACAACGGGTAATCTGGAATTGTTTTGAAGCTTAGCGTTACCGGATTGATCACATTGGCTTGAATTGGCTTGCTAAAAAACGTACCTCTCGAAGCCGTCAGGATGCCTGGCAGGTCGATCGCATACTTAGGATTCCAAGTCAGATTCATGACGTCTGCGGTTGGCTCACCTTCGGCCGGAATCGAGTAGCCAGTCTTCTGTCCGATGTTGGGCTCGGAGCTACGAACAATGTCCAGCAGGCGAGGGATGGTGACACCGCCGGCATATGTCTCGGGTTTCAGGCTGACGAAGACGGGAGCGGTTGGTTCGCTCCACTCGCTCTTCAGCGTGAACAGACGGATGGGCGTCTTCAATGCGGCAGCTTGCTTGGCTTCGTCAGCCGCAACGGTTGCCAGTCGCGTGCGAACCGTGTCGTGCAAATCGCGGTCCTGTGGTTGCGCCTGTGGGTTTCGCGGGTGATTGGGATCTTCCACCTCAACTTGAACTCGATAGACGTACTTTTTACCGGGTTGGATGTAGTCGAAGAAACGGACCATGAGGAACTCGGCCTGCGGGCCGCGAACGAGCTGAGAGTTCATTCCTCCCATCCCCTCACCGTAACTTTGGCCAGCCATCCCTGCACCGCCAGCTCCGGGCATCCCTGCACCGCCAGCTCCAGGCATGCCTGCACCACCAGCTCCGGGCATGCCTGCACCACCAGCTCCGGGCATGCCTGCACCGCCAGCTCCGGGCATGCCTGCACCGCCAGCTCCGGGCATGCCTGCACCGCCAGTTGCTCCATACGTTCCCGTTCCGGTAGCGCCGACTCCAGGGCGTCGGGCTCCTGGAGTCACGGGAGTTGCGTCGATGGCGGCGGCTTTGCCCAAATCGTTGATGTCCATCAGTTCGGGACCAACTCGCTCGGCCGCTCTTGCCTTTACTTCTTCCTGGATTTGCACTTTTGAGTGCGTGGCCAACTCGCGAAGATCTCGAAACATGACCGGCGGCACGGGCATCGTCAAAATGCCATGCGACAAGTATTTCGAATCAGCGATCTCGCCGGGAAAACCCGCAAATCCAACCCTTTGAATCATTTGGAGGGAATCGTCGGTGGTTGTGATGCGGGTCCATGTTAAGGGCTCGTTCGGATCGTTTGGTACTTCGGCTCGCTCGGCGATAAAGGACATATATCGCGGAATGTCTCGAGACGGCTTGTAATCGGCGGCGTTAGCAAAGACTCGTTCGAACTCGTCCCATTGTTGTTGATATGGCACGAGTCCCCTCACCGATACGACATGAACGGAACGTCCAATGACGGACAAACCCTTTGGCGTCGAAGTTGCGTTGGGACGATATCCGTGGAACTTATTAGCATCCGCTCTCACCGATGGACCGGCAGCACCTGCAACTCCACCCACCTCCATTCCCATGGGGCCACCGGCACCATACACCGACTCTTGTTCTCCCCCCTCCCCGTACATGCCCTCCATCATTGATTCATTGGCACCCATACCTTCACTGCCGTTGGCCGAATCCCCGCGACTCTTCTTCTTTGGCTTCCTTTTCTTTTTGGGTGCCTCAATCTTCTTCTGTTCCATGTTCCCAAGGTCCGCAAATGGATCGGTCAAACCTTCCCTTGCTTTGAACGCCAAGCTACCGGAGACGACGGTCACCTCGAGATCGGTCACGGCGAAAACTTCTGGATCCTGACGCGGAGTCGCTGAATTTGGGGGGCTACCGATTAACGGTGTGTCGAGCCGGTAGTAACTTTCTGACGTCACCGCATCGCCCTCTCCTTTACGAACAAGGTGGTCCAGCGACGGCGTGAATTCGTCTTTGATGTTGTCCCAAGTGGCCTTTTCGATCGTCTCTGCAACCGCATCGACCTCGCTTGCCAGCTGCGCCGGATTCTGGGCTCCAATCCCTTCGAGATTCGATCCACTCCAGATAAACAAACCGAGTAAAAGAAGAACGACCGCTAGCACGATCTTCTCGGTGTGATTGAAAAAGAAGCCTTGCACGGATTCCTTATCGAGTTTCAACTTGGCCATTTCATTGGCTCCTGAACTTGCTCCGTCCCCTGTCGATCTGGTCTTGCATCAGCATAACATGTTTGGCCCCTGGCAGAACACGCAATCCCTTTCTGGAAGCCTAATTTGAGACTACGTCCATTTCCGCCGGAGCCGACGCATTGGCTTTATCAACGGTAACCGGTTCGCCGTCAACGGCATCTGAATCTGCTGCTTTCAGTTCGATGCCAAGTTTCTTTTCTGCCACCGGATTGTAGATGTAGATGATCCCGTAAAGCTCAACAGGAAGGTCGTAGCCTGACTTCATAGACGACGACGCGGTCGCTCCGCCCCCGAAACCGCTGCCACCACCTTCTTCGCCGGGGCCGCCGGCGAATCCGCCCCCACTGCCAAAACCACCGCCACTGCCGCCGAATCCACCACCCCCGCCAAAACCACCCCCGCCGCCGAACCCTCCACCTCCGCCGCCTCCGCGCGACTCGCCGCCACCGGATCCACCGCCTGTCGGCGAAGACTGACGGTTGACTCGAATCTGTCGAACTTCGACCATCAGCGTCGAGTTTCCACACTCCGTCACCAATCGATGGATGCGGCGTTGATCCATGGTCAAGCCGAGCCGAATCGGAATTCGCTTTGCGACGACAAGAAACGCGTCATCAGGACTCTTTCCTTCTGGACCGAGCGCTTTCCGAACACGGCTTGCGGGGAGCGGCACATAATTATTGTCAACGTATCGCGATTCGGCAGGGTCGCGAGCTGCGGTCGTTCCGCTGCCACCTGCAGCATCGATCGACGAGTTGCCACTTAGTCCCATCATCGCACCGCCACCGCCACCGCCACCGCCACCGCCACCGGCGGACATTCCTGCTCCCCCCATGCCGCT
>JAQBZB010000436.1 GCA_027622275.1 Planctomycetota bacterium
CTTGGGTGTCGAAGCGTGCGGCCAAGGCAAGAAGGTTCGCTTCTGGCGTGTGACCGAACTGATCACGCAACTGATCGAAGCTCGTGAAGAGCGGCAGTTGCTTCGCCTGAAGAACCAACTTGCCAAGCTCGATCTGCTGATCCTCGACGAGTTGGGCTACGTGCCGGCCAGCAAGTTGGGAGCGGAACTGTTGTTCGACATTATCAGCACCGCTTACGAGCGGACGAGTCTGATCGTGACGACCAACTTGCCGTTCGAGAATTGGACCGAAGTGCTCGGCAGCGAGCGGCTCACCGGCGCGACGCTCGACCGGCTCACGCACCGCTGTCACATCTTGGAAGCCAGCGGCGAGAGTTACCGTCTGGCCGACGCCCGTCGCCGCCAGTCCCGAAAATCTTCGCCAAATCTCGCGAAACAAATCGGGGAATCAACTCATAAATCAAAGGGAGTTTAAGCTTCTGCGTCCGCGCAAGACCTGTGAGGGGTCTTGCGGGACGCTTAGCCCAAATACAATAACAAACAACACATCGGGCGCTAGCCTTTTCAACCGCCCCAGCGCTGTCGTTTTCAAGCGCCGTTCACAACCCACGGACGGGCCGCAAGGACTTGACCAAATACAAGGACGCCGATCGGAACCAACTGGCGAACTGCATGCTCCTGACCCAGCAAGAAAACGGTGCAGGCGGCAAGAGTGACACGCTGCCAAACGAGTGGTTTGCTGGCAAGGACGCGGCCTATCTGGAATTGCACATGATTCCGCATGACCCCAACCTGTGGAAACTAGAACGTTTCGAGGACTTTGTCGCTGAGCGCAAAAAATTGATCCGGAGCCAATTTGCCTACCTCTTGGCGATTCCGGTGAAGGCGGCAGCGGACACAGCTTAAAGTCATCCATTTCCGCAGTATCTGTACGCAGACGACCGTCTACGTCCAATTACTGTAAAATGCTTCCGACCCGATCATTGCGAGGATAGGAAGCCAATAATGAGCAAGACGCCAGAATCCCACTCGCCCCCCGCAGACTCGCACGAGTCCCTTACAGCATGGGCGCGAGACTTGGTGGCCGCAGTCGGCAAACGACAGGCACGGAAGGCCCTGGAGGACTACAAGCGACTTGCCGCCGATCGCCGGCTAACGAAAGACGACCGAGCGATCGCCCGAAAGCAGGCCAAGGCACTGGCGGAATTGCTGTAACTAGACCCTTGACGACCGTTAAGGACACTGTTACAATCCCTGTAGTCGAGAACAAACAGGGAGAAACGAAAATGTCAGCCGCCAAGAAGCTCATCGCCTACTACCGAGTCAGCACCCAGAAGCAAGGCAAGTCCGGCCTGGGACTGGAAGGCCAGCAAGCCGCATTCGCCGAGTACGTTCGCCAAACCGGCGGCTGCCAGATCGGTGAATACATCGAAGTCGAGACCGGAACACGCAAGCGGCATCGCCCCCAACTCCAAAAGGCAATCTCACACGCCAAGTGCTGCGGAGCCGTGCTGGTGATCGCCAAACTGGACCGGCTGGCCCGCAACGTCTACTTCGTGTCGGGCATCATGGAATCGGGCGTCGAATTCGTTGCCTGCGACAATCCCCACGCCAACCGGCTGACGATTCACATTCTGGCAGCGGTGGCCGAAGACGAAGCGGTGCGGATCAGCGAGCGAACCAAAGCCGCCCTCGCAGCCGCCAAGCGACGCGGTAAGAAGCTCGGCAGTGCTCGCCCTGGACACTGGGACGGCAACGAAGATCGACGAACGGCCGGCGCTCACAAGGGTGGCCAAGCGGCGGCGATCGCCAACAAGCAGGCAGCGGATGAAGTCTACGAGCACCTGATACCGCTGGTGACCGAAATGCAAGCCGGCGGCAAGTCACTTCAGGCGATTGCCGATGAACTAAACGCGATGGGGCACACGACGCGACGCGGCAAGTCGTGGAACCGAATGCAGGTTTCGAGAGTATTGAAGCGAGCGTAATCGCCTCGCGATGAAGCACGACGCAAAGCCCCGCTGGCCAGGTCGTCGGCGGACGCGGCGGGGAAGCATCTTCGCCAAGACATCTCAGCCGCTGCGACCTATTCGCCGTCCTGCTTGCGGGGACGGCTCACACACGGTGCCAACGCATCCAAGACATCTCAGCCGCTGCGACTCGGACGTTCATTAGAGAGGACTCTAACCATGCCCTTAGTGCCAACGCATCCAAGACATCTCAGCCGCTGCGACCTCACCCTCCGGCAAAACCTTCCGACTTCAGTTGTGTGCCAACGCATCCAAGACATCTCAGCCGCTGCGACGCCATCCAGCACAACTCGTACGACGGTTCGCAAGAGTGTGCCAACGCATCCAAGACATCTCAGCCGCTGCGACCACGATATCCAAACTACAGCCGAGATTATGCTCGCGAGTGCCAACGCATCCAAGACATCTCAGCCGCTGCGACGCCGTGATCCGCTAGACATTCACCGGGAGTGGTTAGTGGTGCCAACGCATCCAAGACATCTCAGCCGCTGCGACGCTGCCAGCAAGCCTAAGGCAGCTGCTAAGGCTATGGTGCCAACGCATCCAAGACATCTCAGCCGCTGCGACAAGGAAACGACATGGCTACCGCAACGCAACAAACTAGTGCCAACGCATCCAAGACATCTCAGCCGCTGCGACAACCGTGACTGCAAACTCAAACCACAACCGCGGATATGACCCGAATTGCGAGAGCCACCTCAATGAACGCGACTCTCTTGACTTACCGCCACCAAACCGAGCATTTTAAGAACCGGAAAATGCTTTGGCCCGCAAAGAGTTAGATCAATTCGCGAGCGGCTACCGGGAATTCTCCGCCATCTCGCCTCTCGCGATCCGGCTGAAAGCAAAATATCAAAGAACTGAAATGTATTGGAAATGTTCCAAGGGTTGGGCAGACTTTGAAGGATCTAACCGAGGCACTTCCCCTGGGTGTTGAAGCAGCCCTTTAGGCGTTCGACCGCAGGATACGGGACCGGAACGCCGCTTGTCAATGGTCGGATGAACCCGCTAATCCGAGAGCCTTGACCACACGTTTAGTAACTCGCCCCCAAAAAATCTTCGTCTCGTACCAACGATCAGGTCTAAGCACTCGCCCTGATGGGTCGCGGAAGAACACCTTTCTGCCACTTCCCCTTTCGGCATCGTCCTCACCCAAAATGTCATCGAGCTGTGCAGTTAGCTCATCAGATTCCGACTCGTCCGAGGTATCTGAAGCCCCGACGACCCTTCGCCACGCAATTTGTGGAATCGCTTCGAGTACAAAGCCATCATTGTCGTCAGCTGGGACCAACCTCGCGTGCCCGCTGCCGCCTACCAACGCTGCAATCGCCCCCAGGAATCTCTTGCCATCACTCGTTGGATACCAGAGTTCCTGCTCTCCAGCTCGGACTTCAAAGGCAGTGATTCGATAGGCGTCGCCGTGCCTCGTCCAGAATCGGCGTTGTAAGTTTTGGGCTGCGTTGAGGTCCGCGTGTACTGTTAGTGGCTCTCCAGCTGCGTTGATCGTAGTAAACTCACCACCACCTTGCCAAGGAATTCGCATTCCCGCCACGAGATTACAGACATCAAACCCCATCTGATCGGCAACATTCTGAAGCGCTGGCTTCAATCGAATCGAAGTTAAGTCTTCTGTCGTCAAGACGCGAGTCCGACAACCAGCAGAACCACTCGCCGCATGAAAACGGCTGCTGAATCCTGCTCCCGTCTTTCCAACAATTAGTCCGTAAATTTCTCCCTGCATCTCGGCTTCGTTGATGATTTGACGATGACTCCAGCGCATCAGCTGAGCATTTTCGCGCCGTGGACGGTCGGTGCGGAATCTGTACCGAGCCAAATCCTCAAACAGGATCAACCGACAAGGATCGTATCGCTTCACCCAGCCTTTGGGATTTGCGGGAACGTAGCCACGTGCAGCTTGGATAATCAGGTCTGTACCAGACTTGACGCGGTCCTCCTTCAGGTCGTTGATGTGCTGCAAAAGTGATGCTGCAAAAACGCCCTGCTTGTCACGATCAGCGCGATTAACTTGACCATACTCCCTGCCATGCAGGGTCCAGCTTCGGAGAAGATTCCGTACATTGGACAGGTACTCTATCGCCCAGTCCGATTTGCCCGCGTCATATTGTCGTCCTGCCGCCGTTTTCTTGCGCGTTCGTTTGCGCCATTCGGACATGAGCGCCGCAGTTTCTCTTTCCAGATCTTTGTAGATCGCCGCGACTTGACTGTGCCAATCGTCTCGCGGTAAACCAGTCGCGAGATGCAGTTCCGCCACCTTCACTTCTGTCTTTACGCGAGCCACGTCGTCATTCTCCTCGCGCAATGCAGTGAGAAGATCGCCGATTGCTTCGCGACGGTCCGACGGCGAATCCTTAACTGATAGTCGCAAGATACTTTTGAGATGACCAATCGTGCGACGTAGCAAGTGAAGTTCTTGATACGCTTCCGTTCTAGCGACGCGCGATGCTGACGAGGGGTGTTCCCCTGGTAAAGAAAGGAGAAAGGATCGTTCGTGCTTTGCCCAGAGTCCTTTGTCCTCGTCCGCGAGAAAGCTCAATCCCAAGGAAGGTTGGTCAGCAACTAGCTCAAAAACGGAACAGGCTGCGAAAGTTCGGACGCCGAGATCAACCGACAGAACGCGAAGCCCTGGCTCTAGCCCCTCACTGTGTCTACTTGTTGCTGACAGTGCGCTGTTGAAGTAATGAACACTCGCCGGCGTTGCCACTCGCCCACGGGCATCAAGCCACTCCGATGGTGCCTGACTGTCAACATCCAACACAAGCTTGAACCAAACTGATCCAACGTCGCCATCGCCCACTGCATCGAAGTGTCGGTTCTCCAAATGGCGTCGATCGAAGATAACATCACCAGCTCGAAGGACGCCGGACATTGACTGGTGCGACATGCGAAATTGGAGTCGACGTTCCTTCTCATTCGTCGTGATATGGGGCTCAGCAAGTTGTTTCGATGGTGCAAGAGGAAGCCGTGCGACCGCGCATTCTCTGAGAACGCCGTTTTCCTTCGACAAGAGCGGCAGCACCAATGCCAAGTCACCGTTAGATTCGATCAAGTCATAGGTGTATAGGTTACTCCCTCCCTTAGGCTCGTAGTTGAGCCACTTGGGGTGCAGCCTAGGGTCGGGAGAGGTATAAAGAGCATCCTCTTTCGTCCTGGCGAGAAGTCGTTCACCGTCGTTGCACTTGGCTAACAACGGAACCAACTCTTGATCCTGCCAAAGATGTTCCCGACCTTCTTGAGCTAACCACCGATAAAGGTCGGGATCGCCAAACTTACCGATCATTTTGGTCTGAAGTTGTGTCAATAGCGCCAGCCGGTTCTCTGCGGAATCAGACTTCATCCAAGCGTCGCGAACTCTATCCCATCCCCGCAACATGCGTCTATTAATGCGAAATGGGCTGTCATCGCTCGCCAACGCGATTCGTCTTAACTCGTCGTGTCGGTCTGCTTCGTACCCGCGAAGTTGATCTACACGGCTGGGGGATTCGGCGAGTTGAGATTGCAGACCTGTTAGGCGATGCAAAACGCTCGCGTGTTCTGCCGCTGTTCGATGGTTCCAGCTTTCCCACGAAAGCAAGTGCCCAACAGCAAGTCGAAGCGCCAAACGGTCCCACTTGGTCAGCAAATCGCGACCATCCATTTGGCTCGCAATTGGTGGTGAGAAGAGTGGCAGCAAGCCCAATGTGGATTGCATCTGCCTGACTAGCCCCA
>JAQBZB010000437.1 GCA_027622275.1 Planctomycetota bacterium
TGTTCTACAATGATTTGCGTCGCAAATCTCCGCAGTCAAAGTATTTGAAAGCTGCACGACCTCTAAAGGCCGGGGCTATTACCCGCCGTCGCTTCGCGCCTGTGGAAATAGCGCAACTTCAAAAAGCGTAAGCGAGGATCGAACGCATTTCCTCGCTTACACTTCGGGTTATGATACATGCGCCAGCGACCATCGGATCTTCCAAACTGTACCACTACCAACATCTCTGCTTGATTGACCGCGACATTTACAACTCCTAGGATGGCGGCTTCACTGTCCCGGCTCATTCCAGTTCTAGGGAGTCATCCATGAGCGATTCGACCGGCCCGATCAAGTATGGCATGTTCATCATGCCGTTCCATTTTCCTGACAAGCCGCTCGCCCAGGGATATGACGAAGACCTGGAGTTGATTGTGCGAGCCGAAGAACTTGGGTTCGACGAGTTCTGGATCGGCGAGCATCACACGATGAAGTACGAAACGATCGTGATGCCCGAGATCTTTATTGCCCGCGCGCTCGGCGAGACGAATCGCATCCGTTTGGGGCCGGCACCCGTCTGCCTGAACCAACATCACCCGGCGCATGTCGCCAGCCGCCTCGCGTTCCTGGACCACTTGTCAAAGGGCCGGCTGAATCTGTGCTTCGGCAACGGCAGCGTAACCGCGGACCAGGAGTTATATGGCCTCGATCCAAAGAAGGGCGGCGAGATGGCACTCGAAGCGATCGACGTCATTCTCAAGTTGTGGGATTCCGACCCGCCGTATGAGCACCACGGCAAGTACTGGCAGTTTCAGTTGAAAGACAACGTCGATGAAGAGACACTGATCGGCTTCATTCACAAGCCCTTTCAGCGACCACACCCACCGATTGCGATGCCCGGCATGAGCCGCAATTCGTACAGCATGAAAGTCGCCGGACAACGCGGCTATCAGCCGTTCTCGCATTGCCTGGTCACGGGCAACGTCGTCGCCGACCAATGGAACACGTACGCCGCAGCCGGTGAAGCCGCCGGCCGCGATCCCAATCGAGCGGATTGGAAAGTCTGTCGCTCGATCTTCCTGGCGGACACCACAAAGGAAGCCGTCGATCGCGCGCGTACCAACTCGCTCGGTCAGAACTTCGAATATATCGGCCGCCTGTTCGACAAGGGACTCGGCCGCGGCATGTACAAACGCGACCTCGACGCCCTGGATTCAGACACGAATCTCGACTTCCTCATGACCGAGCAGATTATCGCGGGGGACGTGGACGAAGTTCTGCGCCGACTGCTGGCGTTGATCGACGAAACCGGTACGTTCGGCACGCTGGTGCTAATGAGTTACGACTGGGACGACAAGCAAGCTTGGCTGCACAGTATGGACTTGTTCGCCAATGAATTAATGCCGGCGCTGAATAAGGCCATCGGCGCACCAGTCAAGGGTTGAGGCCCGTTTGCTATTACTTCAAAACACCGTTGGCATCCATGACCGACTCGACGTCTTCCGCAGCCCCCAGCGTTAAGCCTCCACCCGCCGCGCTGTTATCGAAGAATCCGCTTGCCTGGCTCACCGTCTTCGGCCCGGGAGCCGTCATCGCTTCGATCACGCTTGGTTCCGGCGAACTGATCTTCTCCTCGCGCGGCGGCGCGCTGTTCGGATACCGGATTCTGTTCCTGTTCGTACTGATTTCCGTGCTGAAATGGGGACTCGTCTTTGCGATGTCCCGGCACATGGTATTGACCGGAGTCCATCCTTACACGCGGATGATGGACTTGCCCGGTCCACGCGGATGGTTTCCGTTGATGTTGATAATCATCGCCTCGGTGACAACGCCCGTGTGGGCCGGTTTCTTTCCGGGCATCTTGGGGAATTTCACATCTTGGGTGACGGGCACTCAAGAGCAGCTTAACGGAGCGGTCGACTACCTGTGGGGCATGCCGTTCTTGCTGGTTGTGGTGGCACTTTCCTTCACGCGCGGCTACACCGCGTTAGAACGAGTCCAGATGGCGATCGTCGCCGCGATGATGGTCTGCGCGATCATCTCGCTGATCTTGTACAAACCCGACTGGCTCGAACTTCTCCAAGGCGCGGTCATTCCAAGGCCCTACATTTATCCTGACTGGCTTATCGACTCGCCCGTCACACAGATTCGCGAGATCGCCAACGACAGCGAATGGGTCGAGACAACTCGGTACGTGGGCGTCATCGGCGGAGCGGGTTTCGATTATCTGGCGTACACGGCCTGGATCCGGGAGAAACATTGGGGTTGGGCTGGAGTCGGCGAGGCATCGCCCATAGACCTGCAATTGATGGCAGCGAACGCCAATCATCCCGCGCGAATGTGGACAAGGGCGCCGCTGGCCGATTGCGCTATCAGTTTCGCTTTGGTGGTCATTTTCAGTGCGGTCTTCGTGGCTTCCGGGGTCATCGTGCTCGGCCCCGAGCACTCCATCCCAACCGGCGACAACTTCTTGGAGTTGCAATCCAAGTTTGTCACCGGAATCCATCCGTGGCTGAAACCGCTTTATATCGCGGGTGCGTACCTGACGATGTTCGGCACGGCCTACGGGACGTTCGAAATTGGTGTCACGGTGTTTCGCGAGATCGTTCGCGCCATGACCCCACAATTCGCCGAACGTCATTATGCGAGGCTGAAATCAATCGCCGTGATCTGGTGTGGCGTGGGAGCCATGCTGGTGCTGGGATGGTCATTCGTCTACACGCTCACCGGCGGCGAAGATGCTCGAGTGTTATTGAAGATCCTGACGCCCGTCAACCTGTTCACAGGCGTGTTATCGTGCGGATTGCTCTGTTTCATTATGCCTTGGATGGACTGGCGGTTCCTGCCGCGGAAGCTGCGGATGCCGATGTGGCTGTTGCTGTTGAACGTTGTCTCCGGTGCGATGTTTCTCGGGTTGGGCCTGAAGGGCTACTGGGACAACCACGATCCGGGTGGGTCGTTTCTTAGCCATCGCTGGTTCAGCATCAGCGGGATCCTGGCGGTGATGGTTGTTAGCATCATCATCTCCGCGGCAAGACAAACACGTCGCGCACCAGCGTAGAGTCCGCGGGGATGCACATGGCCAGTCGCTTAGACATCAAAGCCATCACCGACCAGCTCTTGCGGCAAGGCTATGCCGTCATCGAGAGCGTACTGACCGAGCAAGAAACCAATGCTTACCGGACTTGGATCAAGCCGTTTACGGATTTTCGCGCGAACAGCAGCGACGATCTTATTCGGACATTTTCGGCGACGGTCAGATATTTGATGGGACACTCGGCCAGCTCGATAGCGCGAGGATAAACACAACTCACTTGGAGACCAGACCATGACGCAAACAGATGACACCAAAAGACCAACAACCCGGCAGACTCTCAATCGCACGGCAGTCGCCTTCTGCCTTGGCGTTGGCCTGACCACGTGGGTGATCGGCGGTGCGGATGATGATACGCCAATCGGCGGCAAGTGGTGGCCTTCGGAGTATGGAGCCGAGGATCAGCGCGGCGCGGCGAATCGCATCACCCCAGAGAAAGTACTCGAAGCTCGCGACCTGATCCAAACGGGAAAGATCTATCAGCTTGGCCGTCTGTACGAGCATGGCATGCCGATCCCGGGCAAGAGACACTTCAGTTTGACAATTCCTGGCTTGCCGACCGGCTTGCCAACGGGAAACAACCAAATGGTTTCGAACGACGAGTTGGTCAGCGGCGAGATCGGACAAGTCGGCACGCAGTTCGACGGACTAGGACATGTCGGTTGTCGGGTGAACGGCGAGGACATTTTCTATAACGGTTTCAAACTGTCGGAGTTTGGTGATCCGTACGGTCTAAAAAAGTTGGGCGTCGAGAACGTCGGCGTGTTTTTGACGCGAGGCATCTTGCTGGATGTCGCGGCGGTGCGTAATGCGGACCGACTGCCCAACGGTTACGTGATCAAGCCCGCCGAACTTCAAGCGTGTCTCGACGCCGCGGACTTGCAGATCCACCCGGGCGACATCGTCTTGATTCGTACCGGGCACGGCAAGCTGTGGATGGAAGACAACGAGACCTACGCCGAAGGCGAACCCGGAATCGGTCTGGCGGCCGCCAAGTTCCTGACGGATCGAAAGGTCTCGTTAATCGGAGCCGACACGTGGGCGATCGAGGCCGTGCCGCATGAGAGTGACGAGTTGTCCTATCCCGTGCATCAATGGAATCTCACGCGCCACGGCGTTTATCATTTGGAGAATCTCGATCTCGAAGAACTGGCGGCTGACAAGGTGGTCGAGTTTGCTTTTATGTTCAGCCCGCTGCGGCTGCGCGGAGCAACCGGATCGCCGGGCAATCCGATCGCGGTGAAGTAGATGAGCCAACTGTTTCCACACCAGCGGATCACCGACATCGGTGCGGCGTTGTTTCGCGCGTGCGGTGCTTCCGCAGAAGAAGCGAGCACCGCCGCGAGCGCGCTCGTGCAAAGTAGCCTGATGGGACACGATTCGCATGGCGCAATGCGCATCCCGGAGTACATCGGCTACATCGACGAAGGATCGCTGAAACCGGGAAGAACCATCGAAGTCAAACAGACCGGCCCGACGACGGCCGAGGTCGACTGCGGTTATGGATTCGGAGCGGTCGGCGGGGCGGAGGCGATTCGGACGGCAGTCGAGATCGCGCGCCGGCAGCGGACGGCGTGCGTGATCACTCGACGCTGCAATCACGTCGGCCAGCTTGGTGCTTATGTGCAGATGGCGGCGGAGGCGGGCATGATCGCGCTCGCGACGTGCAACTCGCCAATCAACGGCCACTTCGTGTTGCCGTTCGGCGGACGCGAAGGACGTTTGGCAACCAATCCAATCGCCTACGGAGTTCCGACCGGCGGCGATCCCATCGTGGCGGACTTCTCGACGTCCGTCGCGCCCGAAGGCAAGATCCGCTTCTACCGCAACGAAGGCAAGCCAGTGCCGGACGGCTGGATTCTGGACGCGAATGGCCAGCCCACGAATGATCCAAACGACTTCTACGGCCCTCCGCGAGGCGGCATCCTACCGCTTGGTGGCGGCGTCGCGCATAAAGGATTCGCACTGAGCCTGCTCGTCGAGATTCTGGGCAGTGCGCTGGCGGGCGTGAGTTCGAAAGACACCGAAGTCTTCGGCAACGGCGTCTGTTTCATTGTCATTGATCCTGCTTCATTCTGCCCGCTCGATCGCTTTCGCGAGTTAATAGACGAGACGGTTGCCTATATGAAATCGTCGCCTCCAGTGCCCGGCGTCGATGAGGTTCTCGTCCCCGGCGAACTCGAATTCCGCACCCTGCGCCGGCGTCTGGAAGAAGGCATCCCGGTCGATGAACCTACCTGGGCCGCGATTCAGCTACATGCCGACCGGCTCGGCGTGGCGATTTAGGCCAAAGCCGCTCGCCAATTGCGCGGACATACCAGGGGACAGGTCCAATTTGCCCGAACGGCCCGCAGGGTGCTTCGCACAAACTGGACCTGTCCCTATACTGTTCCACGCAGGGTGCTTCGCACAAACTGGACCTGTCCCTATACTGTTCCCCCTATACTGTTCCCTCGACTAAAGCAATAACTCTCACCGTGAGCGTTTCAAGTTGTCGCCGTGACCAGCGCCCAACAAAAGTTGTCGGATTCGCGTCTCGGCGAAGCGGGGGAAAGAAACGGGAAAGAAACGGTGTCAGCGACGGTCTTAAGTTTGGTCAATAGCCGATTTCAAAACATTTTGAAATTCCTTTCGATCAG
>JAQBZB010000076.1 GCA_027622275.1 Planctomycetota bacterium
TCTCGAAGCACCGCCGGACGAAAGGAAGAAGTGTCCGCACTGCGAGACCGAGATGGTCTTGGAAGCACACACCCGTCGTCCGTCCTGGCGCGAGTTATTCTACGGCCCCGACCATCCGCGCTGGATGGAATGGCGGGGCAGCGGATGACGTGTCTTGTCGCCAGCTTCCATTACGGCCATGAGCCGTCTCCGAAGAACGCCGAAAGTGACCACTCACGATCGACACGGCTAGAGGTTTGGACGCACGTCATGGGCGGGCCACAACAAAGCTCACAACCGGCAACACCGTGGCTCGTGTGTCGGCCAGATTCTCGTCACGCCGAGTTGCAAGGTCTGCTTGGCACGCACTAAAATGCGACGAGTCGAGACCAACCGGCAATGCATCCGCATAGGCGACCAACCGCCCCCAGCCAAGCGTCTCAGTTCAACGCACAATCTATCCGCCCGAGGACAGACGGATAGATTGATATTCGTTCGGCCTCATGAGAGTCGGCACATGGACGAGGACCGGCGTACTTACCGCGAGAAGCTGCTTGACCCGCGATGGCAGCGAGTCCGGCTCCGAGTGTTTGCGCGTGATGCTTGGTCGTGTGTCGTTTGCGGCGATTCATGCCGGACGTTGCATGTCCACCACCTGCGTTACGAGCGGGGAAGGGAGCCGTGGGAGTCGCCTCCAGACGCCTTGGCCACGCTGTGCGAGTTATGCCACCGACTTCTCAGCCCAACGGCCATGGCAAGGTCGATGGCCGAATTGGGCATGACCGTGAAGCAGCGATGGGAGGCGGCAAGTCGGGTTGAGGATGGACTGGCTGAATGGATGGAGCGGCGGCGTGGTCTGGCCGAAGCGGCCCAAGTCGCGCCCACCCCGTCGGGGTTCGTGTCGAGTTGCCCGAACTGGCGGGAATTGAGACCACGAGCGGGCCGAGTTTGGACGCCGGATGAGGACGAGGCATTGTTGTTGGAGTTCGACGCAGGCTTGTCACTAGAGTCTATTGCGCTCTCAAGAGGGCGCGGAGTCTTTGGCGTCGCAGTGCGCCTGTGCAAGCTGGGCCGCAAGCCGCCTGAGCCGAGTCCGGCCGAACCAGACGCTGAACTTGACCGGGGCCGGGGCCGCATTCCTGTTTCGCGCGGCGTGTAGTTGTTGCAGCGGCCCCGGCAAGTTAGCTTGGGCGTTCGGCCATGTGAATTATTTGCCGACTCAAGTTTAGTCACAGGTCGCTCCAATCAAGCCGAGGTTGATTCGTGCCGGACGAGACAAAACCCGAAGACAAGAAGGACTCGTCGCGTCTCGAACAATTGCGGGATGCGGCTGCGTTTCCGCTGGCATCCTATTTCCGACAGCAGCGAAGAACTGACGGTTGCGTGCAAGGCGCTGCTACGAAAACCATCGGCGATGAGTGACGAGGATCGTGCGGCCTTGGGCCAATTCCTGCAGCAGCGGATCGCCGAGGCGCGCAGCCGTGACGACGTAGGGACTTGGCAGCAACATCTGGCCGACGCCTTGGACTATCGATCTTGGTTCACATTCGACATCGAGCGCGAAACGGATGGGCGCTGGCAGCGTTTGACACGCCGCACGCACGGAACCGGCTCGGGCGGCGAACGCGCCGTGGCGTTGATCATTCCGATGCTGGCCGCTTTGGCGGCGTATTATCAATCGGCGGATCGGGACGCGCCGCGAATCATCCTGATGGACGAAGCCTTTGTCGGGATCGATAACGAGATGCGGGCCAAGTTCATGGATCTGATGGTGCAGTTCGATTTGGACTTTATGATGACCAGCGAACGTGAATGGGGTTGCTATCCCACGATGCCGGCTCTCGCGATTTATCATCTATCAACGCGCCGCGGCGTGGACGCGATACTGGCAACTCGTTGGGTGTGGAACGGCAACGGGCGGACGCAGAGCGATGTTCACGATCGGCCGCGACAACTGGAAATGTTTACCGCAGAGTCATGAGTTGCACAAACTTGCCGTAGGGCGGGTCTCCAGGCCCGTCCTTATACGAAAAGTGCTGGTAGCTTGGCGGTTGCACGCAGGCTTCACATTGAGTGAGTTCTGCAAACACCGAACGAAACTCCGTTTCGCATGGAATCGGACGGGCCTGGAGACCCGTCCTACACTCTGTTTTGCAAAGCTAGGCCGTGGATCAAACCAAACTCGAAGCGTTGCTGGGAGCCGAGTCGCTTCGTCCCTTGATTCGCAAGCTCGATCGGCGACTCGCCAAGAAGCCGGAAGTCGCTGGGCACGTGACTCTGAAGAATCCTTCGGACGAAACCAGGGAGGCAGTCACGGCATTGCTCGGTTTACCGCCCAAGGTCGCTGGGCCAGTTCGGGTCAGTTTGGCCAAGCTAGAGCAAACGATTCGTGATAGCGGTGCGGCGGCGGACTTAACGACTGCCTTGACGCGTCTGCTTGGCCGCAAGCCTCAGCATCCGGCGGTTGAAACTCGCAAAGTGAAGGACGAGTGGCAGTCGGCGTGGCAAGTAATTGCGCAGACAAAGATGGTTCCCGCCGCGGCGCTGGATTACTTTCGCGACATCTGTTCCAGCGGAGTGCTTCGCCGCGCCGCGCGAGGTTCTTTGGAGGAAGGGCAACGGATATTGCAGTCGCTGGCGGCCTGCATCACGGCCATCCCGCCTGACGAACCAACTCCGCTACCTGTGTTTGCAGCTCACGTACTCGGCGACTCGCACGCCTTGGATATCGACCGTCCGATCTGCACCCTGTTGCTGCGAACGATCCGCAAAACCAGCGAATCGACAATTTCAGTGACTAAAGAGAACCATCGGCAGATGTGGTCCGAGGTCAATATCATTCAAGATGAACTTTCCTCGACGGTGCTAGTACTCAACCTGCCGACCGATGGAACCGGCCTGCTGGGGCGCATGCTCAGCGAACACGCAACGATCGGCGAACCGTGTCGATTGACGTTTCGTCAATTGCGAATTCACGCTTTGTCGCTTGTCGATTCATCGCCCACAATCTTCGTCTGCGAGAACCCGTCCATCTTGGCGGCAGCGGCAAGCCAACTTGGACGACAGTCACGGCCATTGATCTGTATCGAAGGTCAGCCATCGCACGCGAGCGCTAAGTTGCTTACGGCCTGTAAGAAAGCCGGCGCGAGGCTGCTCTATCACGGAGACTTCGATCGCGCAGGCTTGCAGATCGCCGCACAAGTACTCGATCGCTTCGCAGCCGAACCTTGGCGAATGGCTGCGTCGGACTATCGAGACAGCGTGAGCCAATCGAGGCTGTCATTTGAAGGGCCGGTTCCATCGACACCATGGGATTCAGATCTCGCCGACGAAATCAGGCAACACCGAAAAGCACTGCTTGAAGAATCCGTCGTTGAAGTACTCTTGAAGGATCTGGTCTGGTAGGCCGAGAATCACTGTTTCGAACGCGTCTCGCCGACGAGATAGATTGCAGCCTCCGTTCAACCGGCTATATTGTCATACAATTCGCCTGCGACCGTTCCGAGTGAGTATACATCATGAGTATCCGGCAACTGCCTTTCATCATTGCAACCACCCTTTCCGTTTGGCTACCGCTGAGGGCAGCTGCCGACGAGACGCAGTTCATCGACTGTTCGTTGCTGGTCGCACCCGAGTATCCCGCGACGTGGCCCACGGCTCCGTTCCCGCGTTTTCAGATCATGCATCAGCGGACGATCGGGCCCGATAGTCCTTACAACATCGACGCGCTGCTGATCGATGGGAATACGGGCACGCAAATTGACGTGCCGCCGCATTCGGTGGCGCGACCTGACTTGAAGCGTCCGAAATCGGGCGAGTTGGGTTTGGCTTACATCGACAAGACAGAAGCGTGGCAGTTCGGCGGCGAAGCCTGCGTCGTGGATGTGCGCGATTTGCTCGACCAGGCTCCGAAGGGCGAAAGTCCGCTGGTGACGCGCGAGCACGTGCTGCGTTTCGAAAAGCAGCATCGCCAGTTGCGGTTCGGCGATGTCGTGTTGTTCCGCAGTGATTACTCCGACAAATACTACCTGCCGCTGCCGGCCGGCAATCGCTACATCGCCGACGCACTCGATCACAAAGCGCCCGGCTATCCCGATCCCGATCCCGATTGCATGGAGCTGCTGGCAACGCGCAAGGTGCTGACGCTGGGAACCGACAGCGCGAGCATGGGGCCGCTGCCAAGTCTTGCCGAGCCGACACATTATGCGGGACTGAAGTACGGCATGATCTGGACGGAAGGCGCGACGAATCTTGGCGCGTTGCCGCCGACTGGTGCGTTTTACTGTATGTTCGGGCCGAAGCACAAAGGCGGACCTTATGGCGAAGGCCGAGCGTTCGCGATCGCGGGAGGCGACTTGCCAAAGCGGTTGATTGAATCGGCGAAGGCGAAGCGGGCGATCGATCTCACGCCGACGCTGGCTGCTGATTCGCCGGTCACCTCGCCCGGCATCGGTGCGGGCCAGCATCGACAGGTCTACTTGAAGATCGACTTCTTGTACTCCGAATATCTCGACATGTGGCATCACACGCATCTGATGGACAGCATGGCGGGCACGCATCTCGTCCCGCCGTCCTTTGCGCTGCCACCCGAAGGCAAAGCCGTGCAATACGCGCCCCAAGTCCGCGGCTGGCTCGAAGAGTATGAAGGGAAGTACGGCGAGCGCGGGACAAGCTCGATGACCACCGAGCAAGTTCCGCTGTCGTGGACCTGCGGCGAGGCTCGCGTGATCGACGTGACCGCGCTCGTTGGCACGACCGACAAGCGAAGCTGGCCTGCTTCTCCCGAAATCACCGTCGCGCATCTCAAGGCGGACGAGCAGAAGCACGGCGAGTTGAGGGCAGGCGACGTCGTGATCTTTCATACCGGCCACATCGACAAACATTTCAAGCCACAACCCGCGGACACCGGCTTGTGGCTCGATCCGCTCAACGGCACTGCCGAAGGTTGGCCCGTGCCTGGTCCGGACGCGATTGTCTATCTGAAAGAGAAAGGCATTCGTTGCGTAGCGACCGACGCGCCGGACCTCGGCGGCGTTGAACCGAAACGCGCACTGATGACCTACTGGACGCTTGGCAGTAACGAGATCGTAGGCGTCGAGTTCCTACACAACGTCGGCGAGATTCCCGACAACGCCTACTTCCTGTTCGCCGCCGTCAAGATTCGCGACTGTCATGGCGGACCAGGGCGCGCGATCGTTCTGTACTGACTCTTTCAACCACGAAAGGCACGAAAATCACGAAAGGAAATCCGAAGATGCTTGTTCTGATTTGATCCCTTCTTCTTTCGTGTATTTCGTGCCTTTCGTGGTTCCTCCTGTTCGAATACTTTCATGAGCGACCTTCCAAAGACCTGCCTCCCCACATGGGACATCGCCGAACTTCCGGAACCGAAGCCGCTCGGTCTGCGGAACCTCGCTGGGTTCATCGGCCCCGGCATCGTGATGTGCGGGATTCAGATTGGGGGCGGCGAGTGGTTGTTTGGGCCCGCGATCACGGCGAAGTACGGCGGGGGGTTGATGTGGATTGCGACCGTCGCGATCGTATGCCAAGTCTTTTACAACGTCGAATGCGGACGCTATGCGCTCTACACCGGCGAACCTGTCTTTACAGGCTTCATGCGGACCAGGCCCGGTCCGGGATTCTGGGTCGGCTTCGCGATGCTGCTCAGCATTGGAGCACTTATTCCAGGCCTGTCCACCAACGCCGCGGTGTTGATCACGTCGATGATTCTCAATCGTCCGCCCACGCCCGACGATGCGCTTATGGTCAATACGATCGCTTACTTGTGCCTTGCGCTAGTGGTCCTACCAGTGCTCGTCGGCGGCAAGGTCTACAACATGTTGCAGGTGGTAATGACCGCCAAGGTCTTTATCGTATTGGGGTTCTGTCTGTTCATCGGTGTGTTCTTTGTCAGCGCGCAGGGCTGGCTCGACGTCTTCAGCGGGTTCGTCAAATTTGGCAACGTGCCGGTGGATGACGGGCAAGGCGGCGAGAAAGTCGTCAACGCGTTCACGCATTGGTTTGAGTTCGGAGAGTTTCCCGTCGTGGCGATGACGAGCATCGCGGTGCTCGGTGCCTTCGCGGGATACGCCGGCGGCGGCGGACTGAGTAATTCCACCTACAGCAACTTTGTCCGCGACAAGGGCTGGGGCATGGGCAGCGAGGTAGGAGCAATCGCCAGTGCCGTCGGTGGCCGCAATGTTTCGCTCAGCCACATCGGCAAGGTCTTTGTGATCAACGAAGACAATCTGCGCAAGTGGAGGGGATGGTGGAGGTACATTTTGACGGACCAGTTTCTTATCTGGATGCCCGGCTGCGTGATGGGCATGGCGCTGCCCGCGTTGCTGTCGATCGAATTCGCGTCCAGTTCGCCGATGTTCGGCCAGGATCTCCCGTACGCGCAGTCGCTGATCTCGGCGGACGGAATTCGCCACGCGCCGGGCCTCGCCGCTTCGACTCGCCAGCTGCTGTGGATAGCCACGCTGTTCGTCGGCCTGATGGTGTTTCTTCCCAGCCAGATGGCGATCGTGGACGACTTTGCCCGCCGCTGGACCGACATCATCTGGTCGTCGATCCCGAGAATTCGCAACCGGCTCAAGCCGCATCAGGCCGGCCGGATCTACTACACGATTCTGGCCTTCTACGTCTTATGGTCGTTCGTTTCGGCTACGATCTTTCTGATGTTTGGCGATGCTCCCAGGCTGATGGTGCTAGTCATTGCGAACCTGAACAACGTGGCACTCGGCGTGACCGCGTTTCATGTGCTGTGGATTAATCGCACACTGCTGCCACAACCACTCCGTCCGCGCTGGTACAACCAGCTTGGCATCTTGGCGTGCGGCGTGTTCTATTGCGGCATGGCGATGCTCGTGTTTTGTGCCAAGATCCTTCCGTTGATAACCGGTTGAGGGATTTGAATATGACTCACTCGATGTTCGATCTTGCCGGCCGAGTCGCGCTCGTCACTGGTGCCGCGAGCGGCATGGGCAAAGCGTCTTCGCTGGCGTTGGCCGAAGCTGGTGCCGATGTTGTACTGGCCGATCTGAACGAAGAAGGAGCGAGAGCCGTGGCGGCCGAGATCGAATCGCTCGGTCGCCGGGCGATGCCCGTCCGCTGTGACGTCTCGAAGCCGGAGCACATTCGCGCGATGTTCGGCCTAGTCGACGATACGTTCGGGCAGATTGATTTCGTTGCCAACATCGCGGGCGAAGCGGTTCGCAAGAAGCCGGAAGTCATCTCGCTCGATGACGTCGAATGGACGTGGCGAAATCTGGTTTACGGACGCTTCTGCATGTGCCAGGAAGCTGGCCGCCGAATGTTGGCCGCTGGCAAGGGAAGTATCGTCAACCTCGGTTCGCTCGCCAGTATCACAGCAATGGGCCGCGGACACATTGCCTACAGCATGGCGATGGGCGCGGTGGTACAGATGACCCGCGAGCTGAGTACCGAATGGAGTGGCCGCGGCGTGCGAGTCAATTCGATCTTGCCGGCCCAGGTGTTAAATCCTGGCTTGCAGGCGCGAATCGATTCTGATCCTCGCATCAAGGACCGGTTCCTAAGCGGCATTCCAGCAGGCCGCTTCGGCAGCCCGGATGACATCAAAGGCCTCGTCGTTTTTTTGGCGTCCGACGCCTCGTCTTGGATCACCGGCGCGATCATTCCGATGGATGGTGGGAATCTAGCAATGAATGCGGGTGGGTCCGTTGGTAGCGAAGTGTTCAACGAATAAGCAGGGTCGTTTAACGGCAAGCCGGAGGCGACGGCTTCGGGCTGCCGGCATCGACGCCTGCGGCTTGCCGTTAAACGAGTCAGAGCAACAAACATGACAACGACAACAAAGACGCAACTCGACAAGCAAACGCTGCTTTCGCTCTACCGCACGATGCAGATCATTCGCCAGTGCGAAGAGCGGCTGGCGAAGTCGCATCAACGCGGCTTGGTCCACGGAGCGTGCCACACGTACGTCGGCCAGGAAGCGATCGCCACCGGCGTGTTCGCCCATTTGCGCAACGAAGACGTCGTCTTCAGCACGCACCGTGGACATGGCCATGCATTGGCGAAAGGCATGCATCCCAAAGAGCTGATCGCCGAGCTGTACGGTCGCGAAACGGGCTGTTCACAAGGACGCGGCGGCAGTATGCACTTGTTCAAGCCAGAGATTGGCATGATGGGGACGAGTGGCATCGTCGGACCATGTATCTTGCATGCGTGCGGCGCCGGGTATGCCTTCAAGATCAAGAAGTCAGACAACGTCGCGGCGGCGTGTTTCGGCGACGGAGCGGTTAACAACGGCGCGTTCCATGAAGGGCTGAACATGGCCAGCATCTGGAAGCTGCCCGTGATCTTCGTCGTCGAGAACAATCAGTTCGCGACCGAGGTTCCGTTCAGCTACTCCAGCGGCATCCCCGACGTCGGCCGACGCGCGGAGAACTACGGGATGCCGGGGTTTGAACTCGATGGCAACGACGTTCTCGAGATACATCGCGTGGCCAGCGAGGCGATCGAACGGGCTCGTGTCGGGGGCGGGCCGACGTTGATCGAGTGCAAGACTTACCGCACGCGGGCCCACGCCGAAGGCATGGGCGATTTCAGCTATCGCACGAAAGAAGATGTTGAAGAGTGGAAGACGCGTTGTCCGATCCAGCGGCTGCGAAGCTGTCTTGTCGATGAAGGCGCGGCGACCGCCGACGAACTCGACGCGATCGAACAAGAAATTCGCGATCTGATCGAGCAGTCGCACCAGTTCGCGGAAGCCAGTGCGTATCCCGCAGGCGAGTCCGCGACCGCGCATGCGTACTGGGAAGGTGAAGCGAAGCCGATTGCTGCCGAACCGCTGCCCGGTACGCGCGAAACAACTTTCGTCGCGGCGACTCACGAAGCGCTCGACCACGCAATGGCCGAGAACCCGCACATCTTCGTCATGGGTGAAGGGATTGGCGTTCGCGGCGGGAACTTCATGACGACGGCCGGGCTATACGACAAGTATGGCGCGGAGCGGCTGTGCGATACGCCGATTTGCGAACGCGGTTTTGTGGGACTCGGCTGCGGCGCGGCGGCGACGGGAGCGAGGCCGGTGATCGACTTCATGTTCATCGACTTCATCAACGATGCGTTCGGCGAGATGATCAACCAGATCGCGAAGATGCAGTACATGAGCAGCGGCCGGCTGAAGATGCCGATCTTGCTGCGTGGTTGCGGCGGCATCGGGCATTCGGCCGCGACGCACCACTCGGGCATGTATCACTCGATCTACGCACACATCCCGGGCTTGCGAGTCGTCATGCCGTCGACTCCGTACGATGCCAAAGGGTTGATCGCACACGCCTTGCGATCCAACGACCCGGTGCTGTTTCTCGAACATCGCGAGCTGATGTCGATCAAGGGTCCGGTGCCCGAAGAGAACTACGAGATCCCGTTCGGCCAAGCCAAAGTCGTACGGGAAGGGACCGATGCAACGGTCGTCGCGATCTCGTTGATGGTCCAGCACGCCATCAAAGCGGCCGAGCAGCTCGCCGCCGAAGGCATCTCGATCGAAATCGTCGATCCGCGCACGGTGTCGCCGCTCGATACGGAGACGATCTTGAAATCGGTCGCCAAGACGGGCCGAGTGCTGGTCGTCGATGAAGCGTTTGGTCCCTGTAGCGTCGCATCGGAGATCGCGGCTCAGATCGCGGATGCCGGCTTCGACGATCTTGATGCGCCGGTTAAACGGCTCAACGGAGCGTTTGCACCCACGCCGTATTCGCCGACGTTGGAGAAGGCGGTTGTGCCGCATGTGGAAGATGTTGTGAGGGCGATTCGCTTGCTGCTCGAAGAGTGACAACCACGAAAGGCACGAAAGGGGAAAGAGATGGGTATTGTTTATAAGGATGAGAGTTATGCGATTATGGGGGCGTGCTTTGAGGTTTATCGAGAGATCGGATGTGGCTTTGTGGAGCCGGTGTACCAAGAGTGTTTGGAGATCGAACTTCAAATTCAAGCGTTGCCTTTCAAACCACGACAAGAGCTTGTGCTGACTTACAAGAACAAGCAATTGAAACAGAAGTATGTGCCGGACTTCCTGTGCTATGACAAGATCGTTCTAGAAATCAAGGCGGTCGAGAAACTGATCGATAAGCACCGTGCTCAAGTTCACAACTATCTCAAGGCAACCGGCTACAAACTTGGCCTCCTCGTGAACTTCGGCGGCTACCCAAAAGTCGAATACGAACGCATCGTCCGTTAGCACCTTCCCCCTATCCCCTTTCGTGTATTTCGTGCCTTTCGTGGTTGGAAATCTCCCATGCCCATCGAAATCGTAGTTCCGCGTCTCGGCTGGTCGATGGACGAAGGTACGTTCGGCGAGTGGCTCAAAGACGACGGCGAGTTGATCAACGCAGGCGATATGATCTTCGTGCTGGAAGGCGAGAAGGCGTCGCAAGAGATCGAGTCGTTCGACGCGGGGATTCTTCACATCCCGCCGGACGCTCCGCAGCCGGGAGACACGGTCGCCGTCGGGCAGTTGCTCGGTTATTTGCTCGCGGAGGGTGAGTCTGCACCTGTGAGAAGCAACTTGGCGGTCGCTTCAAAGCCGCCAAGCACGATTGAAACTCGTGACACAGCAACACGAACCAGCGAACCGAAGACGCGACGGATTGTCGTCACGCCTCGCGCTCGGCGAAAGGCCAACGAGCTGGGAGTGGATTCGTCGTTAATCAGCGGCTCCGGACGAAATGGCAGGGTTCGTGAACGTGATGTCGTCGCGTTCACCCAACCTGCGGCATCGGGAACTCAACGATCCGTCACCAATATCCGCCTCACGATCGCCCAACGGGTGCTGGCGGGCGTCCAGCAAACGGCTCCCGTCACCTTGACCACGAAAGTCGATGCCACGCAATTGCTGGCGTACCGGGAGCGGCTGAAGCTGGAGCAGGCTGGCGGAAACATCCCGAGTTACAACGATATCCTCACGAAACTCGTGGCGGCGGCGCTGCCGGAGTGTCCCGAGTTGAATGCTTGTTGGCGGAACGACGGTATCTTCCTCTACGACCAAGTCAACATCGCGATCGCCATCGACACCGAGAGCGGACTCGTCGCTCCCGTCATCAACAATGTGGCAGCTCTTTCGTTGGACGAGATCGCCTCGCAATCGCGCATGCTCGCCGAACAAGCGCGCGCGGGAACGCTTTCGCAGAGCCAGCTGCAAGGCGGAACTTTCACGATTACGAATTTGGGCATGTTCGACATCGACTTCTTTACGCCGATCATCAACTTGCCGCAAGCCGCGATCCTGGGCGTTGGCCGGATCGTTCGCGAGCCTGTCGTTGTTGGCGATCGTGTTGAACCAGGGTATCAGTTAAGCTTGAGTCTGACGTTCGATCATCGCATCCTAGATGGTGGTCCAGCCGCCCGCTGGCTGCAACGACTTGCAAAGATGATCCGAGATCCAGAGCAATACCTTTCGCTATCTATTGACGCTCGATGAGCCACGAGCCGAGAGTAAGATGCTCGATGCGCATGTATAAAGCTTTCGCGGTTGTTGTCGTTTCATTAGCCTTGCCGACACTGGCGGCCGTCGGCCAAGGGTTTACGCCTGACGAAGCCGTCCAGCGCATGAAGGTGCCGGATGGCTTTGACGTTCAGCTGGTCGCGAGCGAACCACTTGTGCGGCAGCCGGTTTGCATCGAGTTCGACGATCGCGGCCGCTTGTGGGTCATTCAGTATCTGCAGTACCCGAACCCAGCGGAATTGAAACGCGTCGAAGTCGATCGCTATTCGCGGACCCAATACGACCGCATCCCGAAGCCGCCGCCGCACGGACCGCGCGGCGCGGATCGGATCACGATCCTGGAAGACTCCGACGGCGATGGGCAGATGGACCGCGGACGTGACTTCGTTGACGGATTGAACTTGGCGTCGGGCATCGCGTTCGGGCACGGTGGAGTGTTCGTCTTGAACGTGCCCTATCTGCTCTTCTATCCAGACAAAGATCGCGACGACATTCCCGATAGCGATCCCGAAGTCCTACTGACCGGCTTCGGCATGGACGACGCACACAGCGTGGCCAACTCGCTGACGTGGGGACCCGATGGTTGGCTCTACGGTTGCCAAGGCAGTACGGTGACAGCCAATGTTCGGGGCATCGAGTTTCAACAAGGCGTTTGGCGCTACCACCCGCTGACGCGTGAATTCGAACTCTTCTGTGAAGGCGGCGGCAATTCATGGGGTTTGGATTTCGATCGCGTCGGCAACTTGCTCTACAGCACCAACTATGGCGGATTCGTGTTGTTGCACGGCGTGCAAGGAGGCTACTTCGTCAAGTCCTTCGCCAAACATGGAGCCTTGCACAACCCGCACGCTTACGGCTACTTTAATCACGCGCCGCACAACAACTTCCTCGGCGGACATGTGACGGTAGGTGGGATCGTCTATCAAGGCGATTCGTTTCCACCGTCCTTCCGCGGCAAGTACATTGCCGCGGATTTGCTCGGGCACGGCGTCTATTGGCACGACGTCGAGCCGCACGGTTCAACATTCCGCACGGCTCATGGCGGCGAGCTGCTGGTTGCCAATGACACGTGGTTCGCGCCGACCGATGTGACGATGGGACCGGACGGCGCGATTTACGTTTCCGATTGGCATGACCCACGCACGGCTCATCCCGATCCTGATGCAGACTGGGACCGGTCGAACGGCAGGATCTATCGGATCGCGGCGACCGGGACAAAGCCCGCGAAGCCAATCGACTTCGCGAAGCTGTCGGCCGACGCGTTGCTAGACTTGCAGGAGCATCGCAGCCAGTGGTACGTTCGCCGCGCCCGTCAAGAGTTGGCTCGCCGCCGTGATAGCTCAGCGGCGATGCGCCTTCGCAAAACTTCATTGAACGAGTCCGACGAAGCCGCCGCTCTCGAAGCCCTCTGGTCGTTGAATGCCATTGGCGGGTTTGACGAATCGGTCGCGATGAAGTTACTCGACAGCCCGCACCCGGCGGTGCGAGCTTGGACGGTGCGATTGATTGGCGGTGCGAAACGCGAGGTTTCTGAACAGCTGGCTCATCGGTTGGACGAATTCGCCGAACAAGAACTCGCTGCCGCCGTCCGGCAACAACTGGCCTGCACCGCCGCGCGATTGCCAGCTCATCAAGCCCTACCGATCATCAACGCCAATATCAATCGAGACATCGACAACGACGATCCGTATCTGCCGCTGTTGTGGTGGTGGGCGGTTGAGCGGCATAGCGTCAGCGGTCGCGACGAAGTGATGCGACGATTCGTTCGCCCGTCGCTGTGGAAATCGCGGCTGGGACGCGACACGCTGCTGACGCGGCTGATCCGGCGTTACATGGCGGAAGGGACGAGCGAGGGGCTCGATTCGGTCGCGCAGTTAGTGAAAGCCGCACCCGATGATTCCGCTCGGGACACGCTGTGGTCGCCGATCCTGCAAGGCTGGCGCGAAGTGCCTCGCGGCGATAGTCGTGACGCTTGGAAAGAACTGTCACGCAACCATGAACTCTCACGATTGGTCCTCCAGCGTTGGCAGGCCAAGCCCGATGATCTCACGTTGCAGCAGCTAGGTATCGCTTTGGGGAATCAAGAGCCGCTCAATGTCGCAATGCACGATGTCGCGAATCCCGAGTCAGATGTTGCGCGACGCGTTGCGATACTTGAGATATTCGCTGACGGGCTCGACGGAGTGCCTCTTGGCGCTTTCTACCCGCTCGTCAACTCCGACGCTCCCGAACCGGTACGCATTGCAGCCTTGAAGGTCGTCGGTCTTGCTACCGATTGGCGACTTGCAGCGGCCATGATCGAACTGCACAGAGAATCCGACTCGGAAGCCTTGAAGTCGCAGATCCGCGAAGTCCTCTTATCTCGCCAGAACTCGGCACTGGCTTGGCTGAATGCCGTCGATCGCGGCAAAGTGCCGGCATCTTCGACGCCGCTGGAACAGATTCGTCGCGTCACGTTTTTCGATGATCCGAAGATCGATTCACTAGTAACGAAACACTGGGGCAAGTTGCAAGCTGCCTCGCGTGGCGAGCGACTTGCCGAGGTACGGCGTCTCAACAACGATCTGCGGGCAGCGGGCGGAAACACCTCCGTTGGCAAGGGGCTGTTCAAAACGCACTGTGCGTCCTGCCATCAGCTGTTCGGCGAAGGGACGAAGCTCGGCCCGGATCTTACGACGGCCAATCGTGCCGATCTAGACTATCTGCTGATCAGCTTGGTTGATCCTAGCAGCGTGATCCGCAAGGAGTATGTCGATCTGATTGTGCAAACGACCGACGGGCGTGTACTGACGGGCCTGCCGGTTGCTCGCGACGATGCCGGCTTGACCCTCGTCAATGCAAAAAACGAAAGGATCAACATCGCGGCCGGCGAGATCGACCAATTACACGAGTCGCCCGTATCGATGATGCCCGATGATCTATATCGCAAACTCAAGCCGCAAGAACTCCGCGACCTGTTCGCCTACCTGCAATCGACGGATCGCTGAGTTTGACGGGATCGGGAGCCTTTTTCGGCCAAGGAACTTTCCAGTTGAAATCGCCCTCCCCGCCACCCGAGAGTTCGTGCAGTCCACTCAAGCTGTCGGTATAACGGAGATATGCTCGAAGCTCCTGCAACATCTGTGATGCGATACGTCCGCCACCGCCTGCCGATGTTGTTCGCGCTTATTCCCATCGCAGCCGGCACTCTGTGGCTCGCATATTGGCCGCCGAAGATTCACCGCGCATTTATCGCGGTGGATGGGAAGTACGTGGTCACGGCGACACAATTGGAAGTGGATCCGGATCGGTGGGAAGTGCGGAGGCTGGATCTGAAGTCCGGCGAAACGGAACGCATGTCGCGAATGGTAGGTTCGATGCCCTTTGGATATTCACCCGATGACCGGTGGGTGACCGCAACGGTGGACGAGCGGGGAGTTACGTCGTTTTCCATCCTGCACCTCGACGACTTCAGCGAGGAACCGATTGGTGATGCGGATCGCTGGAAGCTCGTACCGCAGATCTTGGACGAGCAGCGACTGGTTGGCTTCGATCGCGATGGGAATCTTCTAGTGGTCAATCGAAGCACTGGCACCGAACAACATTTTTCGCTTCCTCCTTCAAACGCGTTTCGATTGACTTTTCACGTGCCCACGCCTGATCGAATCGTGACCTTCGAGCGTCCGCAGGGAGGAGGCGCGGACAAGATGCGGTTGATCTCGTTGACCGAGCCGGTCGCGCAGATTGCAGAATGGAACTCAGCTTTCAGCGGGGATTCAGACGACGAGTGGTATATCTTAAACCCCGATGCGGATCGTTTGCAGCGCCTCTCACTTGAATCTGGCAGCGTGGTGGAAGAGTATTCACTGGCACCACTATTTGAAAAGGTTCCCGGCGCGGAAGTGGGGACGATACTGCCTCAAAGAAAACTAATCGGCCTCTACGACCCAATCGAAAAACGCTGCTTGCTTTACAATCTTAACACTCACGAGATCGTTGATTGTCTGCTACCTGACGTTGCTGGCGTTGTTGTCTCGAAGGACGAATCCTTTTTGGTTCTGGGCCAAGATCCTGTTGGGAAGTTGAAGGGAGTTAGCATCTTCGATCTAGACACACTCAAGACGCGCTGGTTGCATCTGCCCACGCAGGAATTGGCTACTTGGGAATTGTCTCGTGACCAGAGTCAATTGATTACAGTCTTCTACGACGGTTCGGTGACCGTCTTGGACATAGCCGATGGCGAAGTCGTGCGGACCTACCGCAGCCGTGCATTGGTATTGCCGATCTTCGGCTGCATGTTGGGGGGATTCATCGCGTGGTGGGTACTTTGGGTGCGGGCTGGGAACCGATTAGAATCTTCGCCATTGATCGATGCGATCTTTCTGAACGGACTGATCGCGGCTGCGTTTATCGTGCGAGTGAATCTGTCGGGCTCGATGCGAGATCCGTCGCGAATGGCCTATCAAACGGCGCAATCATTGTTCGCGAGCTGGCTCGTCTTGCTCACTTGTTGGGCCGTGTTCGGAAAGACGCGCTGGTCGCTCCGCATACTGGCTCCGCTGTTCGGGATAGCCGGCACTTTCATTTTCGTACTCCTGAACTTTCGCGGAGATCACCTCGGCGTCTGGCAACTTGTCATCGGTGCCTTCGTCGTCGCGACCTTGTGCACGCTTTGGTTCGGCTTGCTGCGACGTTGGGGCTACTCCCTGATGTGCAGTGACCGCCGGGCGATATGCTCCGCGCGGGACCGCCGGCACCTCCCTTTGCGAGATCTGTTCTTCATCACGGCTGCAGTCGCGGCACTGCTGGCGGTGGTGCGTCTTGTGTCGCCCCATACGTTCGCTGCACGCGAAGCGGCCGAGTTGGCCTTGATTGCAATCACCGTCTCGCTGAACGGCGTCGCGGCCACTTGGGCCGCACTTAGCCGGCGGCATTGGATCGTGCGCCTCGTCTTGTTGTCGCTGGTTGTACTCGCGGCGGGTACCGTCCTTCCCGCCGTTTTTCCTGACCATCGACACTGGTATCACTGGCGGTTCATTGCGAAGTACCATGCCTTCATTGCACTCTTCACAGTCGCTACGGCACTCATATTCCGGTCGCACGGCTGGCGATTCCGCCGCGTGCCGCAGGGTGGATGCCACGATGCAATTAACCTCCTATAACAGACATTCGCTACTTTTCCGTGAGGGATCTCGCCATGCTTCGCTGTACAACCTTGGTTCTCTCGGGCATCACATCGTTGGTGCTGGCTTCACGCGCAGTGGCCGACGAACCCGCGGCGGCAACGCGCGTCTACCAGAACCAGCTGGTCCGTATCGACAACCCGAAGCCGCTGCTCGCCGATCATCCGGAGTTCTTCGAACCGATCATCGAACAAGCTCACTTCGAGGCCCCGCCGCTGGTTACTGATGAAGGGGCCGATCTGCATGTGCGAGCGTGGCGGTTTTCGTACAACGCGCGCGGGATCATCGAGATGCCAAATCATCTGAAAGCTTCGCACACCGCCGTGATCATGGTTCACCCGTGGGGCATCGACGATGGGCAAGGCTGGGACACGCCGGAGCCGGCTGGCGTCGCGGACTTTTGTACGAAGGAGAAGAACCACCTCGCCGCGCGGCACACGCGCGAGATCGTGCGGCCGTTCATCAACTCCTTGCGCGGCGAGGCGGCTTTCGTGATGTACAGCCTGCCCGGCGGTAAAGATCCGATTCGACAGAAGCTCTATCGGTCGCTTGCTCACACACCGAGTGAAGCGGAACGAAAAGAGGGTGCAGCCGAGTTGAGCGCCAAGTTGAAGGGGTTTCAATATCAAGGCGAGCCGTTGCCGACGCAGTTATCGCTGTCGCAAGACAAGCCGGTGATCGACTACTTCCGCCAGTTCCCTGGGCTCGACGCCGGGGCGAAGTACAACAATGATGGCTTCTGGAGCCTGCCGATTCCCGTCACGTCCGATGTCGACGTCGCTCCGGAGGATATCGTCATTTACGATGCGGAGGGCTACGAGCCGCTGAAGAAGTTCTTGCAAAGCAACGCCATTCGGCACGTTTTGCTGACCGGCTATGCCACGGACATGTGCTTTTGCCGAACGACCGCCGGATACGAGAATCTCTCCAAGGATTTCAATGTGTTTTTAGTTGGCGACGCGTCGCTCGCGACTTTTCCGGCGAACACATCACCCCGCTTTGCGGTTAACGCAGCGATCTCTTTTGCTGCTCTCAATCAACTCGTTACGCAAGTCTCTTGGGTCAAACTGGATCGGTGACAATGAACGCTCAAATACAGACGACTTCTGTTTCGCGGCGAGACTTCCTTGCTGGAAGCGTTGCCGCATCGGCGCTGAGTCTGGCCGCACCGCACTCACTAGCGGCCGGCGCGGAAGCACCCAGCAGTAACGGGAACAAAGCGCTCATCGCGATCACTTTCGATCTCGAGATGAGCCGCAACTTTCCGACTCGCGAGACGACTCACTGGGACTACGAGAAAGGGAACTTGAACGAGGAAACGAAGCGATACTCCGTCGAAGCCGCCCGCCGTGTGAAAGAGGCGGGCGCATTGATGCATTTCTTCGCAGTGGGCCGAGTCTTTGAACAAGAAAACGTCGATTGGCTCCGCAAGATTATCGAAGCGGGCCACTTCGTGGGCAATCACACCTATGATCACGTGAACGTGACGGCGACGAAGCTGGAAGACGTTCAATTCCGTTTCAGTCGTTCCCCCTGGTTAGCCGCCGGCAAGAAGCCCGCGGACTTGATCCGCGACAACATTCGGCTGTGCGAGTTGGCAATGCAAAGCCGACTCGGCATCAAGCCCGCCGGTTTTCGCACACCGGGCGGATTCAGCAACGGCCTGCGGGATCGGCCTGATATCCGAGCCCTGTTGCAAGACCTCGGCTACAGCTGGATCAGCAGCCTGTATCCGCCGCATCCGAACACCGACCCGATGCAGGAGCCGTCTCGTGCCATCATCGACGCGATCGTCGCCGCGCAAGTGAACGCGCAGCCGTTCGCCTATCCCGACGGATTGATCGAGATTCCGATGAGTCCCATCAGCGACATCGGTGCCTTCCGAACGGGACGCTGGCAGTTGGAGTGGTTTCTGCAAGTGATTCGAGAGTCGGTCGAATGGGCGATCGAACACCGAGCGGTCTTCGACTTCTTGGCTCATCCTTCGTGCATGTACGTCGTCGATCCCGAATTCAAAGCGATCGAATTGATTTGCGAACTGGTAAGGCAAGCCGGTGACCGCGCCGCGATTGTCGGCTTGGACAATATCGCGCAACGCGACTCGCCGTGAACGTACAGGCGGTCTCAATTGCTATGAAAGGCGAACTCGCCCGAATCCGAGAGGGCATCGAGCCGTGCGTGGGAGGCCGCTTCGCGCAGCTTCTGCATGGCGCGAGCTTCGATCTGCCGAACTCGCTCTTTGCTGACGCCGAGTTCCACACCGACATCCTTCAACGTCATCGGTTCCCGCCCCGAGCCGATCCCGAATCGCGAAGTGATGATCTGCCGTTCGCGATCGGTCAGCCGCTGCATGATGCCGCTGACTTGATCCTCGCGCCGGCGTTGAGCGGCCAGTTGGGCGGTCGGATCGCTGCGGTGGCCGGGGCTGGCATCGAGCAATTCTTCCTGGCCGGTTCGGAAGCGATCCGTTTGCTTGATCTCGTTCGAGTACGCGCGGATGTAATTCTTCTTGATCGCCCACGTGGCGTAGGTGCTGAATTTGAAGCCGCGCGTGTAATCGAATTTCTCGACGGCCCGCATTAGCGAGAGATTGCCTTCACTCACCTTGTCAAACAAGTCACCAGTACTCCCGATGTACTTCTTCGCGACCGCCACGACCAACCGCAAGTTCGAGCGGATGAGCAGGTTCTTCGTTTCAATGGCTTCCTTGTACAGCGACTCGATCTCATCCAAGAGCCGCGCCTTGGGGCGAGCCAAGTCAAGCTCCTCGCGAAGCTTCGATGTCTTGTACTTTAAGTAATTGTACTTGCGAAACAGATGTGTTTCCTGCGCGGCGGTCAGTAGCGGCACGTCGTACAAGCTGGCGATGTACGCCGGCAAGTCCGATGGCTTGCGGGGCAAGCGCTGTCCGCTGGGTGCCATCGGCGTCGGTGCCAGTATCCGCTCGTCGGCACCTGACTTTTTGAACTCGGGCGAGTCCATGTGATCGAGCGGCAACTCGAAGATCCGCTCGGCGCGCGCCCGGTTCAGAACCCGAGCGGCGACCTTCGTATCGATCCCATACTGCTGTGCCAGCGCCGCCAGCGACTTGCCGCGGCGAAACTCTTTGTAGATGCGACGCTCAGCGCGTTCGTTCAACTTGCCTGGTGCCGCTCCTTCGTTCTTGCTGGCTTGCTTCAGCAACTGGCGAATCGACTCCAGGCTGCGTTGCGTGTCTCGCGCGATGGTTGCCACGACTTTCGAGATGGGAGTGCCGTTGTTCAACATCTCGTCGGCACGTCGCAACGTGTGTGTGCGTTCTTCTTCGGTGATCCGGCTGAACCGGCTGCCGCGACGAACAAGCTGCGGGTGCGCGGTCGCAAAGCGCTTCAACGAGCTTTCCAAGAAGCCCACTCGCTGCCGCCCTTCAAAAGTGAACGTGCGTGCAATCAGACCCCGGTTCCGCCAGCGGCTGATCGTTTTGGCAGACACATTCCAGCGCCGGGCCACTTCATCAACCGTCAGCACCGGCTCCGCAGCGGCTTCAACCGGTGTAACCGTTGCCGCGGAGATCTCGTCAATCAGAAGCAATAACTCGCGGCAGATCTCACTGCCCAACGCGGCTGGCGTTGCCGCGCCGCTACGATCGATCCCCAGCACCCGTTCCGCAACAGTGCCCATTTCGTACGATTTGCGCGCATCGATATGACTCAGTAATTGCTCGGCCCGCCGTGAACACTCCAAACGTGCCGCGGGATCGGTCATCGCCAAAATCCCTTGACCCAGCTCGTCAAAGATCGGTGTGTGTTGTTGAGTGTTCATGTCAGTTCTCCTGAGACGGGGTCCGACTCGTTAGTTCGCGGCGACTGTCGATTTTGAGCCAAACCGGTGTCAAATCCACTGCGTTCTATCTTCTTCAATCTGGCAGCGAACCTTTGTTGCCAGATCAGACAAGCAAATTCGATGCCGTGGATGAATTCCTCAGATTTGTGGTATTTCCTACGAACCGTTTCTGGAAGAGTTCGTGACAAACTCGTCCCGCGATGAGTTGCCTGTCATCACTATGACAACGCCCGAAAGGGGCACTGCGAGGTCGGCGATTTCCGCCACACGGTCAAATTGTGACCTAGATTCGTGAAGAAACTTCACGCGCCTCCCAGGGGAGGCGGCCGGATCTTGCCCATCCGATGTTGGCCATTGTTTAGGAAATACATGTCCCATGAACACTCGGACTCAGTTGCTGCTGTTGGCCGTTGCATTAACCACGGCTTCGTTGCTGCCGGTCGAAGCCGCTTCTGCGTCTGGTCCAGTTATCGCACGAGGCGCTCAACGAGAAGCCATCAAATCGGAGCACATCCTCAATCGCCCCTACCGCCCGCTGCACTTCTACGGAAACACGGTACGCCGTCGCCACACACGGCACCGCTAACACAGTCCATCAACTTGAGACGTTTTCAACGAGCTCTGGTTCGCTTCTGTGAACCGGGGCTCTTGTTGTTTTAGAGTGACTCGCAGTAGGCTCGTTGTCAGGTCGGACCACGGTTGTGCGATCAATGCACCTTTGCGTGCGTTTCGAGGAGAAGTATTGACGCCTCTCGTCATTGACGCCCTAGAAGTCTGTCCGCTTAATCACGTACGATGGCCTTCCAAGGCCGTCGTTCACCCGCATCGTAGGGAGACGACGGCCTTGGAAGGCCATCGTCCGAAAGGAAACGCGGTATCCGGACAGACTCCTAGCGTTCAGTACCACTCACAATTCGAGGCCACGCCATGCCTGCACCAAACGCAGACTCGAACCTTTTGTTCGGGATGACCGCATTGCAAATGGATTTCATCACGCGCGACGCCTTGCTCGCCGCGATGCAGGCTTGGACGTTTGACAAACAGCGTCAGCTCGGTGACATCCTGATCGAACAAGGCGTTCTGACCGACTCACAACGCGCGTTACTGAAGGAACTAGTCCAAGAACATCTTAAGCAACACGGTGACGACCCGCAGAAGAGCTTGGCGGCGATTCGCGCTGATTCGTCAATCGGTGAAGCTCTCCAAAGTATCGACGATCGTGACGTACATGAGTCGCTGATTCACTTTGCGATCACACGTACTCCGGATATGTACGCGACGCGCCAGGCGAACGAAACAAGTGACGATGGCCAGCGGTTTCGCATCTTGCGGCCCCATGCGCAAGGTGGGCTCGGCCAGATCTCAGTCGCTTTCGATAAAGAGTTGCATCGTGAAGTAGCGCTCAAAGAGCTGCAGATGAAATACGCAGCCAACGAAGCGACGCGTGAACGCTTCATGATTGAAGCCGAGATCACCGGTGGTCTGGAACACCCCAGCATCATCCCGGTGTACGGACTTGGCCATTACTCCGACGGACGTCCGTACTACGCGATGCGTTTCATCCGCGGCGACAACTTGCAAGAGGCAATCGACGCGTATCATCGCAGTCCCCCGGACGCGCGACATCTCGAACTGCACAAATTGCTGCGTCGCTTCGTCGACGTGTGTGATGCGGTGCAATACGCACACAGCCGCGGCGTGTTGCATCGCGACTTAAAGCCCGGCAACATCATGCTTGGCAAGTACGGCGAGACGTTGCTCGTTGACTGGGGGCTGGCGAAACCGATCGATAGCTCGAATGCCCCGACCTTGGTGGACGGACCGCCGCTGCACATTAGTTCGGGCAGCGGTTCCGCACCGACAAGCATGGGGTCCGTGGTCGGCACGCCAGGTTACATGAGCCCCGAGCAAGCGGCTGGTCGGCTGGATCTGCTTGGTCCGGCAAGCGATGTTTATGGACTCGGAGCAACGCTTTATCACCTGTTGACCGGCCAAGCTCCCTTTCACGACAAGCTGTCCGAAGTGCTGAAGAAGATCGAGCGCGGCGAGTTCCAACCGCCGCGACAAGTGAATTCAAAGGTCCCACGCGCGTTGGAAGAAGTCTGTTTGAAAGCCATGCAAAGGCGGCCGGAAGATCGCTACACGTCGGCATCCCGGCTCGCCGAGGACGTCGAGCATTGGTTGGCGGACGAGCCGGTATCGACTTGGAAAGAACCTGTCTCCCAGCGACTGCGGCGCTGGACACGTCGTCATTGGAACGCGACGGTTGGGCTTGCCGCGATCGTTGTCGCAGGATTGGCCATGCTTGCCGTGAGTGCCGTTGTGTTGCGACGTGCTTATGATCACGAGCAACAGCAACATGCGGTCGTGCGACAGGTCGTCGACGACTACTTTACCGAGGTCAGTGAAGCGACGCTATTGAATCAACCGGGATCGCAACCACTCCGGCGCGAACTTTTGCAGCGGGCGCTCAAGTACTACGAAGACTTTGCGAAGGAGCATTCGCGCGATAGCGAGGCGCGAGACGAGTTGGGGAAAGCTCACTATCGGATCGGCATCATCAAAGAAGCCGTCGGCTCCGCGGAAGACTCGCTCGCTGCATTCGATCGCGCGATCGCACTTCAACGGACCCTTGCCGAAGAACAGCCGGCCCTCGAGGACCGCCTGCATGCACTGGGGCTAAGTCTTAACGCGCGCGGCCGATTGCTGTACGACATGGGGACGGTTGGCGAGGCAATCGACGCCTTGCAGCAAGCCATCACCGTTCGAACGCGACTCACCGCCCTCGCGACCGACAATGCCGAGTTCGCACGTGTGTTGGCGAACAGCCACATGAATCTCGGCGAATGTTTTCGAATCCAACGCAAAGAACGTGAAGCCCGCGGCGAGTTCGTCAAGGCGCAAGCGATTCGCGAACCTTGGCGCAACCGCGCGGACAACGTCACGCTACAGCGAGATCTCGCAAAGGGGAGCTACAACCTGGGCAACTTGGAAGCCGACACAAAGAACGATGACGCGGCGGCGACAAGTTTTTCGAACGCCATTACGAACCTTGCCACGATCCGCAACTACGATCCGGGCGACTTGGAAGTGGCCGAGATGCTTGCCATCTCGAATCGTCGAATGGCGGACTTGGAGCAAGCGTCCGACCGAAACGAAGCGGCGCTCGCACACTACGTTGCTGCGCTGGCCATTGGCGAGCCTTTAGCCGGGAACAATCCAAGCGTTCGACAGTACCAGGCAACACGCGCCGGCATCTTGATGAACTACGCCGGCTTGCTTGCCAAGTTGGACCGCGTTGACGAAGCAGTCGCGACTTATGGGTCGGCTCGGGACGCACTGGCAACGCTCGCGGAGCAGTATCCGACGGCACTGGACTATCAGCTTGACCTGGCCGCGACGCTGGCGAATCTCGGGCGTCTTTACTTGTGGCTCGAAAGGCCGGGGGACGCAGCTGATCCGTTACAGTCAGCAATGACGACCGTCGAGCACATCACGGCGGCCGAATTCGCGGTCCGAACGAAGTGGGTTCGCTCGGTGAGCCAGTTCAATGTTGGCCGCTATCTGTGGGCAACGGTCAGCGAACCGGAAGCGGTTGCGACGCTGGCAGCCAGCCACGTCGCCGTATCGCAACTCGCGAACGAGTTCCCCAATGAAACGCGTTACGCGACACAGCGTGATGAAGCCGCGCTCGAATTCTTCGCCGCTCACTTTGCCGCATCCAAGATCGAAGGCTCCGCGTCCAACGACGAGGAAGCGATGGAGTTTCGATTGGAAACGATTCGCAAGCAACTGCCGGCAGACGAGTTGAGCCGCAGGGTGGCGGCGCGACTGCAATCCATGGCCCGCCTTCAATGGGCAGCGAGTCAACCGCAACGTGCTCGAGGCACGATGCAACTCGCTTGTGATCGATGGCGCACGTTGACGCAAGACCTGCCAGATGATGCAGCGTCCGTCGAGCAACTCGGTGTCGCACAGGGCGATCTCGGGGCGATCCTGCTGGACATTGGGGCTGGCGAAATGGAAGCGGGAAACGCGACGGCTGCCCGAGATGCCTATCAGCAAGCTCGTGACGTACTCGCCCCGCTGGTCCTGCAACATCCGGATGACGAGTTCTATCGTCGCGACTTCGCAGCCGCCGAGAAGGCTCTCCGCGAGATCAAATTGCCCGAATCAGGCGATTAGCCGCAGGTTCGCTAAACCACATCGATCCGCACAACCGATACAACCGATAAGACCGTACCCGTGCGCGCCCAGCGAACCCGCCCTGCGACTCAGACACCATGATCAAGCATCGCACCTCGATCTCTTGCCTGTTGTTGATTGGCTCGCTGTTCGCAGGCAGGGCGGTGGTCGCGGAAGAGAGTTGGCTGGCGACTGCGGATGATGATGAGTTCGTAATCGAAGATCTACTGCTCGATGGCGACAGCGACGACTTTCGCTTCGTCCAATCGCAACCTTCGCGCCGGGGACGACCGCCAGTCGCTAGTCTGGTGGGACCAGCGATTCGCCGACCTCGCCGAGCGGCTCCCAGCGGTACGACGTTGCTCGCTCGCGTTCCCGGGATGTTCGGCGACTTCTTTGGTGGCGGACGACCGGTGTCAGGACCAGACACCGGCCCCAAAGGCGCACCACCTCGCGGTGGGGCGGCAACACGGCTCGTCAAGATCTCCGAAAACTACAGCCCCCAGCCGCGCAACCGTGTTTACGCGACCTATCACTTTTTCAACGATGCGTTAGACGGAAGCTTCGGCGACGTGAATCGATACGCGTTTGGGTTCGAGCATCTGTTCTGGGAAGACCGGTGGTCGTTCGAGCTTCGTGTGCCGTTTGCACACACGCTGGCGAGCGACCAGCTTGACGATCCCATCTCCTCGAAGGACACCGAATTTGGCAACATGACGATGCTCGTCAAAAAGGCCATCTGGTCGGACGAGCGAACGCTCCTATCGACAGGGCTCGGAGTCTCGGTTCCCACGGCGGATGACGTCCGGTTGTTTCGGCCGGGCGATCGAAGATTGATCCTCGAAATTGAGAACCGGGCGGTGCATCTGTTGCCGTTCTTGGGTTTGATTATGACTCCCAGCGAGCAGTTATTCATTCAAGGATTCACACAGCTCGATATCGACACGACGGGCAATCCAGCCCGCGGGGACCTGATGGCGATGAACTTGCATCCGTTAGGCGTCGTTCAAGATCCGACCTTGTTGTTTCTCGATCTGAGCGTTGGTTATTGGATGTGCGAAGATTCAAGTCGCCCGTGGATTACGGGGTTCGCGCCAATTGTCGAATTGCATTACGCAACGACGTTGAATGATGCGGACCTCATCAAGCGATCGGGGTTCCTGATCGGCGACCTCTCGCGCCGCTACGACATTCTGGATTTCACATTCGGGATGCATGTCGAGTTCCAGGAGCAGTTCTCGCTACGTCCGGGCATCGTCATCCCGCTGCGCACTGGTGATGATCGGCAATTCGATTACGAAGTGTTCCTGCAAGCCAACCTGACGTACTAGAACGACGCTGTGATGGGGCCGCTTCGGACATGGGGATTCGCGTTGCACGACATCGCAAGATATAGTGCAAGCTCTCCCCTTCCCGTTCTGAACCCGATATCGAGTGTCCCGTTTCATGACTGTGCGTTTCCTCTTGCCTTTCTATCTGGTCGGCCTGGCGGTTCTTGCCAACAACTCGCCGCTCGCCGCCGAGCAATCATCGCGCCCCAACATCTTGTTCATCTTCGCGGACGACCAAACGTACGAGTCGATTCATGCCTTGGGCAATGAAGAAATCGAAACGCCGAATCTCGATCGGCTGGTTCGATCGGGAACGACGCTGACGCACGCCTACAACCAAGGAGGCTTCCACGGTGCCGTGTGTGTTGCGAGCCGGACCATGCTGGTGAGCGGACGATATCTCTGGCACGCCCAGCAGTTGGAACAGACGATCAAGCAACCGGAGGAAATGGAAAAACTCTGGCCACGGCTGATGAAAAAGCAGGGTTACGACACGTACTTCACGGGCAAGTGGCACATCAAGGCGGATGCGGACAAAGTGTTTGACGTCGCCCAACACGTACGAGGCGGAATGCCGAAGCAGACGCCGGAGGGCTACAACCGTCCGGTCGAAGGCGAGCCCGACAAGTGGTCGCCCTCCGATCCGAAGTTCGGTGGCTTCTGGGAGGGCGGCAAGCACTGGAGCGAGGTTGTGAAGGACGACGCAGTCGGTTACCTCGAAGCTGCCGCGAAGAGCGCCAATCCGTTCTTCATGTACATCGCGTTCAATGCTCCTCACGACCCGCGTCAATCGCCGCCAGAGTACGTGGATCGCTATCCGCTCTCGAAAGTCAAAGTGCCGGGCGACTTTCTTCCGGATTATCCGTTCAAGGATGCGATTGGCTGTGGCATGTCGTTGCGTGACGAAGCACTCGCGCCGTTTCCTCGCACGGAGTATGCCGTCAAAGTGAATCGTCAGGAGTATTACGCGATCATCACACACATGGACCATCAAATCGGCTTGATTCTCGATGCGTTGAAGAAGACGGGGCAGGAAGACAATACCTACATCTTCTTTACTGCCGATCACGGGCTATCGTGCGGACATCATGGCCTGATGGGCAAACAGAACATGTTCGACCATAGCGTCCGCGTCCCGTTGATGGTGGTCGGCCAGGGAATCGAAGCAGGCGCGAAAATCGACACGCCCGTTTATCTGCAAGACATCATGCCGACGACCCTCGAACTCGCGGGCAGCTCGATTCCCGAACATGTGAAGTTCAATAGCCTACTGCCTATTATCTGGGGCCAGCGCAAGCAGCAATACGACGCGATCTATGGAGCGTATACCGCAACGCAGCGGATGATTACGGACGACGGCTTCAAGCTGATCCTCTATCCCCAGGTGCCGAAAGTGCTGTTGTTCGATCTGCAGGCAGATCCCAGCGAGCAACACGATCTGTCCGACGTCGCCGAACATCAGTCGCGCATCAAGTCCATGTTCGAGACGCTGCAATCGCTGCAAGCCGAGACCGGTGACAAGCTCGATCTGGCCGCGGCGTTTCCGAAGTTGTAACGGTACAGGCGAAGAGGGTCGGGAATCTTTTTCGGCCAAAAGGATTCGCGATGTTAGAGACTTTCCACCGAACAAGAATCACGACCCCGATGCGAGATTTCTGTTGTATCTTCAAGTGCTTCTCGTGGCTGGTGCTGTTTGTCGCATCGGTTCCCGCATCGGCGGAAGTCCGCGAACTGGAAACGGACTTGCTTATCGTGGGTGGTACCGAATCGGGGTGGGCCGCGGCGATCCAAGCGGCTCGGCTCAGTGTCGCTTCGATCGCGATCGTCCACGACGGCGAGTGGTTGGGCGGGCAATACACGGAGCAAGCACTCGTTTGTGTCGACGAGAACAAGGGGGTCGGCGATGTGGGTTGGGGCGTCGATTGGCATCCGATGAAACGATCCTTCCATCGCAGCGGGTTGTTCAAAGAACTGATGGATCGGATCGAAGCCTTCAACACTCAGAAATACGGATCGCCGATGCCGGGGCGGCCCTATCACGGCCCCTCGACATTCCGGCCCGCGGAAGCCGAAGCCGTCTTTCGCGAGATGCTTCAGCCGTATCTCGATTCAGGGCAAGTCCGCTTCATCACGAATCGTTATCCCTTGCGCGCCGAGGTCGAAAAGCACGACGGCCGCTCTCGGCTGACGGGCCTGTGGTTCGCTCCGCTCGATGACGAAGAAGCGGACCTGCACGTCAAAGCCAAGTTGACGATCGATGCATCGGATTGGGGCGAGGCGATTCAGGTATCGGGAGCGGCGTTTGAATGCGGCCCCGACCCGCGTTCTCGATACGGCGAACCGAGCGCGTCGGAAGACCTCTTGCAAAATCCGCCGAACGAGATGAATCCGATCACGTGGGCGATGATTGTGGCCGAGTCGGACGACGAGACGCCAATCGACAAGCCCGCGTTTCACGACGACCGCCGCTTTGTCCGAGTGAGCCACATCAGCCGCGAGGCGATGACCGGTCTCGACTGGGATCGGCCGGCGCAGGTGGGCAGCATTCTCCACTGGCCCGACGCGGGCAAAGCCTCGCCGCGACAACTGAGCGTTTACACGGTGCGCCGCATCGTCGACGGTCGTACAAGCAAAGACGGCCAGACAAGCATTCTGTTGAACTACATGAACGGGCAGGACTATCCGTTGGAGCGGCTGCCGCGGCATGTCGTCGAGGCGCTCGAAGCGACGCAGCCCGGCGCGTCCGAGAAGAACATTGTCGTGATGACGCGGCGGCAGCGGCAGATCGTGTTTGACGACGCCCAGCGGCAATCGCTCAGCGTGTTGTATCACCTGCAAAACTTCGTCCACGACCGAGCGCCCGACAAAACGAACAGCTTCCGCCGCTTTCATCTGAGCGACGAGTTCGGCACGCCGGATCGGTTGCCGCCCAAGCCGTACATTCGCGAGTCGCTGCGGCTCAAGGCGATGTACATGATGCGGGAACAAGACGGCCGCAATTCGGACGGCACATCGAAGCAGATGGCTCGCGAGCGATTCGCACAAGTCATGTACCCGGACGGACTGTTCGCGTGGCAATTCCATTACGACTTTCATCGCACGGGCCGTGCGTACCTGCGCGAGGAAGGAACGAGCGGGCCGTGGATCGACTACGAGAAGCCGGGCCGGCACACGCATCATGTCAGCGACCGGTCACTGTTTCCGCTGCGCAGTTTGATCCCCGAGGAGATGGACGGGCTGCTTGGGGCGCAGAAAAACGTTGGTTACAGCAGCATCGTTTGCGCTGCCATCCGCCTGCACGACCAATGCATCGCCATCGGACAAGCGGCGGGAGCGACCGCCGCGATCTCGCTGCGAAACAACATTCAGCCTCGCGCGATTCCCTATGACCGCACGCGACTCGAACAAGTGCGAAGCGCCTTGTGCGGCGAGTCGACGGATGCGGTCCCACTTTTGATTTGGCCGTTCCGTGATTTGCCGGTCGATCACGAAGCCTTCGTCGCCGTGAATCGCCTCGCGGCTCGCGGTGGCTTGCCGTTGGACGTCCGTGACGTTGACTTCAAGCCTGATGAACCAGCGGCATTGGAATGGCGGAAGCAAGTCTTTTATCAGTGTTTGAAGTCAAAGCATATTCTTCTAAGGCAGCCCGATTCGCTACCCGAGATGACGCGCGGCAGATTTTGCCAGTGGATGTGGGACCGAATCGAAGAGTTGCCGGAGTTTCCGTACTTGCGGGCCAGCCAAGAAGACGCCGACGGAGACGGGATTCCCGATCGTGACGACCCGAGCCTCTTCACGCCGGCCGCCCCGATCGTGTGGAGCATCGCGGCCCCGTCGCCGGAGCAAGACGGACTTCCCGACGACTTGTCGCGCGACGAAGCAGGCGTCCGCTACTTCGATTTCACCGGAACAGGCTCAACGGCAATCGACGGGTTTGTCAGCGACTTCGGCCTGCCATTTGATGCGGTCAACGGGTTCGGGTGGGATCACGACATCAGCGCCAACCATCGCCGGCGAAACGTCTACTCCGAGGGAGAACGCGACACCTTTTTGTTCACCCGCGACGCCGCTCGTTGGGAATGCGTGGTTCCGAACGGCAGTTGGCGGGTGACGATTTGTGTTGGGGATGCCGGGCACGATCAGACGGGGCACCGCGTGACTGTCGAGGGGCAAGCGGCCATCCAAGACGAACCGACACCGGCCGGTCATTTCATGGAGCGGACCGTGACGGTCAAAGTCGGCGACGGGCGACTTACGATCGACCTCGGACCGCAGCGGCCAGGCGACAACACGTGTGTGAACTGGATTCGTTTACAGGCGCTCTGAGGCTGGTGCGCCGATCCTCGGTGGAACGCTCCTGGTTACATGGTCTGTCGGATTCTTGTCGGCTGCGACGCGGTAGTGCGATCACCGTTGCCGGAGTATGATTGATTGTGCTTTGTCAAAACGGTTGATTTCAGGTGAGTTGATGACGAGTTCCGAGACGCTGCTTCAGGGCAACGCGATGAGCGAACCAGAGGCGTCGCTGCATATCGCTGCTCTCATTGGCGAGAACCACCGGCGGAATCATGCCCGTTTCCGCATTGACGAAGCGCGGCCGGTCGAACGTGTTGGGATCGTCGGCGCGGGGGTGATGGGAGGCGTCGTCGCGGCTTCCGCGATTGGCTACGGCATTCCTGTTGTCATCACGGACCAGAACCCCGCTGCCTTGGCCGACGTCAAGCGGGAAATTCCCAAGCGGATGCCGATGGAGGGCCTGGCTGCACTCACGGACCTCGACGAGCGAGTGGCCCGGCTTGTCTCGGTGACGCCGGATCTGGCCGAAGTGGCGGCGTGCGATCTGGTGGTCGAGTCGATCGTCGAGAATGTCACCACGAAGCGCAATTTTTACTCCGATCTGGAACAGCTTTGTCCGGACGAAACGCTCATCGTTTCGAATACCTCGACGCTGCCGATTGCCGAGTTGGCCGCGCACCTGCGGCTGCCACAACGCTTCGGCGGGTTGCACTATTTTCCGCCGATCGGCGCGCGGAAGATGTTCGAGATCATCCCCAGTGACAAGACCACGGACAACGCCACCGCGCGGCTGATCCAATTTGCCGAACGAATCGGCCGCATCCCGATCGTCGTGGCCGATGGGCGAGGGTTCGTCGTCAATCGAATTCTGATGGCCTACATGAACGCCGGCATCCGGCTGCTGATGCAGGGAGTCGGCATCAAGGCCATCGACTCGGCTGGCTTAGCGTTCGGGATGCGGTTGGGACCGATTCGGTTGTATGACGAAGTCGGGCTGGATGTCGCGATGCAGTGCGGATGGTCGTTTTCCGCCGATTCGGAGACGCTCGTCGCCCGCACTCCGATCATCGTACGGATGATGAAAGCGAAGCAGCTCGGCCGCAAAGCGGGCCGTGGTTTCTACATCTATGAGGCCGCGGATAACGGCGAGCAAGTTGGCGATGTCAATGCAAAAGCGGTGCAGATAATCGAGCCGCAAATCGAGTCGCGGATCGATCTCTCGCCCGCTGAGATCGAAGCCGCGGTCATCCTGCCGATGGTGATCGAGGCCACGAAGCTGCTCGAAACCAAGCGTGCATCCAGCGCCGGGCAACTCGACCTGGCCGTGATGTGCGGTATTGGGTTCGCAACTTCGCGCGGTGGACCGCTGTATTGGGCCGATCGAGTGGGAGCCGATCGCATTGTGGACGCCCTCAAGTCGCTGGAGCATCTCGGACCGCACCTTTGCCCCACGCACTCGCTGCTGGATGCGGCGAAGCATGGCCTGCGCTTCTATGATCGAAACAACGACAACGGCGGCGATCCTCGTGCCGAGCCGTCTTCCGCTGTCAGGATCACGCCATGACCGACAAGGCCGAGAAGAAAAAGGCGGATGGCGGCGCGCGCGACATGCCCTGGGAGCCGCGAGTTTGGAACGGCATGAGGGTGAAAACGTGGTTCCGTCTCTTGGCCCGTAACCGCTTCCACGTGTCACCCACGCGCATCCCGATGGCTGTGCTCAACTCGGGGTTTTGTTTTTTCAACTCAGCCCTCGCGTTTCAACAACGCTTGTGGTTCGGTCGCAAGATCGCTGAATGCCAGCTCGCCGACGATCCGATATTCATCCTCGGCCATTGGAGGACCGGCACGACCTGGCTGCACGAGCTGCTGGTGCTGGACGAGCGTCATGCCTTTCCCACGACTTATGAGTGCCTTACGCCAAGTCACTTCCTGTTTTCCGAAGCTCTCACGAGTTGGTGGCTGTGGATGTTGATGCCCCGTCGACGGCCGATGGACAATGTTCGTCTCGGTCTCGACAGTCCCCAGGAAGACGAACTCGCCCTGTGTGCGCTCGGTGCCCACTCGCCCTATCTGACCTGGGCCTTTCCCAATCACCCGCCGCAAGACCAGGAGTATCTTGACCTGCGCGATGTCCCGCCGACGAATCTCGCACGTTGGAAGGCGACGTTCGATTTGTTTCTTCGCACTTTGCAAGTCAAGAATCCCGGCAAACGGATCGTCTTGAAGTCGCCGACGCACACGTTTCGCGTCCCGGTTTTGTTGGACATGTTTCCGAACGCGCGCTTTGTCTATTTGGTGCGCGATCCATACGTTGTCTTCCCATCGATGATGAAGACTTGGAAACGCCTGCATCAGTACCACGGCGCCCAAGTTCCGAAACACGTCGGGTTGGAAGAGTACGTCTTCAAAACCTTCGAGCATCTCCATCGGGTGTTCGAGGAAGATCGCGAGCGAATCGCGCCAGAGCGACTGTGCGTGCTGCGATACGAAGACTTGGTGTCGGCACCGATCGCGGAGATGAAGCGGATCTACGACGACCTCGACCTGGGTGGCTTTGACGACGTCAAACCGCGACTGGAGCAATTCTCCGCGGGGCTTTCTGATTACGTACCCAACCGGCATAATCTGCCGCCAGAATTGCACGAGCAGATCACGGTTCGTTGCGCCGATTACATCGACAAGTACGGCTACGCGCCCGAACCGACGCCGTCGTCGTGATCGCGGGGAGTGTCTAGCGTTTCCACAATTCCGTGCGATCGATCCTCTCACTTTGTAGTGGTGGCTTCCAGCCGCCACGTGATTTCACGGGAATTTGTGGCGGCTGGAAGCCACCACTACCTCCGATTGTTTCGCGAACTGAGTGGCATTGGGCTCACGCCACCGGCAGAGGTTGTATCGTGCCTCCGGCACTGAAGATTGCGCAACTTCAATGACGGTCGGAATTTCACTCTGCGCCATGCGAATGGAGCAACTCGATAAGATCGCGATGCCCGCCCTTGATGGCCCATGCCAAGGGCATTGCCCACGGCTCGGCATCCAGTTCCAGTGCGTCGGTACCGCGCTCCAGATAAAGCTGAACGAGGGCGATCCGCCCCCAACGACACGCCCAGCCGAGCGGTGTTGACTTGAGCAACGATTCACGTTCGCCCAATGATGCGCCGGCATTCAGCAGCAACTTCGCGCGGGCCAGACGTCCATCCTCGTCGATACCTGCCGCCGCGAGGTGGTGAAGCGTGGTAGACTGCCCGCGCGGCGACGCGGAGAATCGGATCAAGGAGCAGAAGTATTTGTTCGCGGGGAAGTTTGCCGTGCGAGCACATGCGGGCGAACCAAATCCGCTTGTACCAAGGTTCGTTGGCCTACGTGTTGTGCATGCTGCTGCGGCGGTTTGGCTTGGCGGGCACCGAAC
>JAQBZB010000438.1 GCA_027622275.1 Planctomycetota bacterium
GGTTGGAATACCGATTATCTTGCCCGAGTCCTTGGACTACAAAAGACTTAGTGTGCGTTTGCCGTGATGTCGCAGGCGTTCTTCCAGATTTGGTAGGCGAGCGAGGCGAGGTCCACTTCGTCGTCCTCGGGATCATCGAGGATGCCAGATTTCTCGGTGAACAGATCACGGATGACGGTGTCGTGCTTTTCGTCCTCGAAGAACGTCTCATCGGTGCCAACGACCTCCGCGTTTTCCTCAAGGCGCTGGCGGACTCGGGCACGCAGGCGGATGAGGCGTTCGACGCCATCGGCTGGCAGGAAGGAGTAGCAGAGGATTTTCTCCGACTTCTGGCCGATGCGGTCGACACGGCCGGCACGCTGAATGAGGCGAATGATGGCCCACGGCAGGTCGTAGTTCACGACAATGGCGGCGTCCTGAAGGTTTTGGCCTTCGCTGAGTACGTCGGTGGCGACAAGAACTCGCAGTTCGTCGGCAGCGGTGACCTTGTCTCGCGCCTGGTTGGATTCCGGGCTGAAGCGGCGGGCAAACGCGGAAGGATCGTCGGTGTCGCCGGTGACTGCGGCAAATTTCTTGAGACCGCGCGAAAGCAATTGCTCGTTCAGGTAGCTGACGGTGTCTGCGAACTGCGAGAAGAGGAGGATCTTCTCTTTGGGATGTTTCTTGGTGAGCAGCTTTTCGAGTTCAGCCAGCTTCTCGTCCTTGGCCGGTTGCCAGTCGCCGGCCAGTTGCAGAATCGAAAACAGGCGCTCGGCGTCCTGCATTAAATGCTTCTCCAACTCCTCAACAAACGTGTTGGAGCGTAGCCATTCAAAGTTGTTTCTATGCTCGGCTTCGAGGATGGCGTAACCGCCTGCGCCCGCCTTGGCGAAGTCGGCGAGCGACTGGGCAGTGATTTCGGTCGGTTCCTTGGCGTTCTTTTCTTCGTCACCAAAGAGCGCGCTGTCGCTGTCGTGGTCTTCGCTGCGGGTGTCGAAGAGTGCGGCGTCCTGAGTGCCGACGGGAACAGGCAATCCATTTTTCAGCGCGTGCAGGAAAATAAAGTTGCGCAGAATGTGGCGACGGACAGAAAGCAGGAACGAATGACCGCTGCTTTCCAGGCGTTTGAAAAGATTTGTGCGGCAGAATCCGATCAGCCGCTTACCCGCACGGGAGAGGTTCTTCATGACCTCCGCTTCGTCGGCGGTCGGCGGCACGTCGAGCGTGGGTTTGAGGTAGTTCGCCAAGCCGTAACGTGGCAGGTGGAGAAGCCGGACCGTATCCACCACGATATCGGAGTAGAGCTTGGCGTATTGGTCGTCGGGGTGCTTGTCTCGGATGCGGAAGTGCAGCGCCTTGGGCTGGCGTTTGGGGAAATGAAACCGGATTCCGCCTTCCAGCACGAGGAAACGACGGTCGGCTTTGACCTTGGCGCGGGCACAGTTGGTGCAGGCTTCCTGGGTGGCCGTCACGATGGTCTGGCAAGCTGGGCACTCGGTGAAAGCGTAGTTGCGCTCCACGAAGCTGCGGGTGCGGCGGACCATGAACAGTCGCATCATCTCGCGCCAGTCGTCGGGATGCAGGCTCTTCTCGAAGGCGGCCAGACAATTCAACGGGCACTGGTGGCGACGGGTGAACTCGTCGGGGCGACCATCGCAGTCACGACGCAGATATTCCTCGGGTCGGATGCCGACAACGTCTTCGGGGTCGAGGAAAAGACGGAGTTGATTGGCCAGATCGAGATACGCCTTGTTGTACGGCGTGGCCGAAAGCAGGATGCACTTGCTGGAGTTGCGGGCGATGTAGTCGCGCACAACGGCCCAGCGGCGTCCCTCGCGGTTTCGCAAGTTGTGGCTCTCGTCAATGATGACGACGCGGTAGATCCGCAGGTCCGGCAGGACTTTTTGGGCTTGGGTGACGGACACGACTTTCGCGATGAGACGGTAGCGATGGGCGTAATCTTCCCACATGCCGACGAGATTCTTGGGGCAAAGAATCAGTGTTTCGAGCGAGCGTGGCGGGTCTTGAAAGACGCGGGCCAATGCCGTGGCCATCAGCGTTTTTCCGAGCCCGACGACATCGCCCAAGATGACACCGCCTCGCTTTTCCAAGTGCCTCGCCGCGATGCGAACGGCCGCCGACTGGAACTCAAGCAGGACGCCACGCATATCCGCCGGGATGGTGAATTCTGAAAGCCCCGCTCGCGCTTCCTCAGCCAAGTGGTAAGCCATCTTGACGTAAATCTGATAGGGCGGCGGACATTCGGACCTCGCCCAACTCTCGTCGATGACCTGGATGAGTTCCTTGGTGATGTCGATGCACCACTTGTCGCTCCAACGGTCATTGAACCACTTGGCGAGCTTCTCGGTGGCGTCATGGTCGAGCACATCCACATTGAGTTCGCCCTGTTTGGACAGGCCGGAGAGCGTGAGATTGCTGGAGCCAAGGAAGCCGGTGACAGGATTGTTCGGGTCGGGACGGAAGCAAAGGTAGAGCTTGGCGTGGAGTGTGTGTCGGAGATGCAGCTTGACGGTGACTTTGCCTGCCTTGAGTTGCGCCGAGAGCCTGCGCAATCCCGCCTCGTCGGCGTCAGTCGGGGCACCAATCGTGAGCTGCGCGCGGAACTCTTCGGCCAACCGGCGTTTCAAGCGGATGACCGCCTGATTGCTCATTTGGTCTTCGTCTGGAAGGAGACTGTACGCTGCACGCAACTCCTCCTGCGGTAGCCGTTGCATGCCGACAAGAAGGCGGCATTGCTGGCCCGCGCCGCCTCCCCACTGTTCGATCAACTCGTCAATAGATTTCCACCCGCGAAGGTTGAAGTAGCCGACACAGAAGTCGGCGCGCTGGGAAATTCCTAGCGTTTCCCGCAGGGCTGGCAGGAGGTCCAGAACGATGTTGTCGAAGATGCGTGGCATGACATTCAGTCACTTGAGAAATGAGAAGATCGCGTCCTGAAGTAAAACCCGGTTCGGCAACGCAAAGGTGTCGGTAACTCCGGCAGGATCAGACCCAGCGCAACATGTCCGGCTTCTTTTTTGCACTTTTCTTTCCCAAGCAACCGACCATTTTAAGAACTGCCATGTGACGAGCCGCGAAACAGTCCGTTGACGCGATGAGGTCTATCAGCATACCCGTCGCTCAGGTGAGAATCTACTAGCCGAGGGAGACTCTCGGCAAACCCACGTCGAAACTCAGTTACGTCCGAACCGGTCGACAACTGGCCCCTCAAAGTCCGCCGAGTCACCGCAGTCCCTAAAGCCGGCCGCATCGATCATCGTGCCCGCGACCAAAATCCGATCGCAGAACTCGCCACGCCGCCATTCGCCAAGTACAATGCGAGAACCTCGGACAGGTTTCTGCCCCACCTGCCGAGATAGGCTCGTCGAGGTTTCTGCCCCACCTCTACGAGCCGATTTTTTTGGTGGTTCCCTGCGGGCATCCTACAGACGGCTCGCGACTTAGCACAAAAGGGACATCATGTACGACCTAATCGGCGACATTCACGGACACTCAGACGAGTTGGTCGAACTGCTTCACCTGCTCGGTTACGACGAGGACCGCGGATACTTTTCCCATCGGGATCGGAAAGTCATCTTTGTCGGCGATTTCATCGACCGAGGGCCGCAGATTCATCGGGTACTGAAGATTGCCAAAGCGATGATCGACAACGATACGGCGTTGGCGGTGATGGGAAACCACGAATTCAACGCCATCGCTTATCACACGCCAGATCCCAACGCGTCGGGCGGGCATCTGAGGCGTCACAGCGAGAAGAACAACTTGCAGCATCAAGCCACGTTGGACCAGCTTTCAGACAGTGAGTTGGCTGAATATCTGGATTGGTTCAGGACGCTGCCGGTCGCCGTGGAGTTAGATGGCTTGCGAGTGGTTCACGCTTGCTGGAGCCGCGATGGAATCGCAGCGATCGGCGACGCAATTCAGCAGCATGGTCGCTTTACGACCGAGTTTATGGTCGCGGCAACTGACGAGAATTCACGACTCTTCCACGCCATCGAAACTGTGCTCAAGGGACCAGAAACGCCGCTGCCTGCTGGAGTCGGTGTCGAAGACAAGGAAGGTCGCGTACGGCACGAAATGCGAATCCGCTGGTTTGACCAGCCGCATGGCAAGACTTACCGCCAGTACGCAATGTGTGCCGACGGCACCGCCTTCCCAGACGATCGGCTACCGGCTCACGTTGCTGAGATCGCCTGCCCCTACTCAAGCGACGAGCGCCCCGTCTTCTTCGGTCACTACTGGCTGAGCGGCGAACCGAAGCCGCTTGCCTCCAACATCGCCTGCCTCGACTACAGCGTCGCCAAAGACGGTCATCTCTGTGCCTATCGCTGGTCGGGCGAGCAAAAGCTGGAGCCTGCCAAGTTCGTGACCGTGGCAGGCTAAGAGATCGGTTTCTGTGTTGGCGAGCAATTCATTAGAATGCAGGACAACACGGAGGATGCCACCTTGCCAACCCACCCACGATCTCACGACCTACCGCCAGATTCGCCCGAGTACACAGAAGCCTGGGCACGCGACCTGATTGCCGCCGTCGGAAAACGCGAAGCACGATTGGCTCTGGCGAATTACAAGGCGATTGCCGCCGATCCGAAGGTCACGAAGCAGGGACGCACCGCTGCCGCCGAACGTGCCGAAATCCTCGAACGATTGCTTTAACGAAACCCTTGACGACCGTCGAGGATATCGTTATGATACCCGTGTAAGGCGAAGTGAGACGTGAAACGGGAGGATCGACGATGAAACGGCTGATAAGTTACCTGCGGGTGAGTACGAAGCGGCAAGGTCAATCTGGCTTGGGCATCGAGGCACAACGGGCAGCGGTCGAAGCACACGCCAAGGTGCTGGGAGCGACGATCGAAGGTGAGTACCTTGAAGTCGAGAAAGGCAGACGGAAGGATCGACCCGAACTGGCGAAGGCTGTCTCTCACGCCAAACGAACGAAGGCTACCCTCGTTGTGGCGAAGTTGGATCGGTTGTCGCGGAATGCCGGCTTCTTGCTCGCACTGCGGGATTCGGGACTGCCCTTGATCTTCTGCGACATGCCGGGGGCGAACGAATTGACGGTCGGCATCATGGCGGTTGTTGCTGAGGCAGAGGGCAAAATGATCAGCCAGCGGACGAAAGACGCCTTGAAAGCGGCGAAAGCTCGGGGGCTCAAACTCGGCTCGGCTCGTCCAGACCATTGGGAGGGTCGAGAAGACCGGCGGCAAGCGGGAGCCATAGCGGGCGGTCAAGCAGCAGGGGAGTCGCACCGACGCGCCGCTAACGAGTCCTACGGTGATCTCGTTCCCACGCTCACGGAACTGCGCGCCGAGGGACGATCCCTGCAAGCCATCGCGGACGAACTGAACGCCCAAGGGCATACGACCCGCCGAGGGAAGCCGTGGAATCCGATGCAAGTCGGTCGGGTCTTGAAACGTGTCGGTTAGCTTTCGTCGGAAGGGCGACGACCCGCGCGAGTTGCCCGCGCGGATCAGCCGCATCCAACTATATCACTCTTTTTGCCACGTTCAGGGGGCGAGCTGACTCTAAAATCGCACGTAGATCCCGATCACCAGGGGAGATTTTGATTGCGCTAAAACTACAAATGACGTTTTGTCATTTGTACTTAGCGAAGTCGCGAGTGCATCATCTTGAGCACGCTCGATCAAGGGGG
>JAQBZB010000077.1 GCA_027622275.1 Planctomycetota bacterium
TCTCTTACCCCAATTCTCAAGCCTCCCCCCTCTTTAACCCAGTTTAGCGCCGGATCGTCGGTTACACTCACCCTTCAATGACGTGACGACGCAGAGTGGCCCAACTCGCTGGCAACCTGCGTCGTGAGGAGGCTTTGTCCTCCTGGTTCACCGCCCCATCAACGCTCGCCGATTGAGCGGATGCCTCTTTGATGCCGAGGTTGCGAGCAACCTGGGCTACCCCAATTGTGTTTTCTTCAATCTACAGCGAGTGCAAATGAGTAGCATGGCCTCGCAGGCCGTGTGTTTCCCAGTGTTCCCAACGCGACACGGCCTACGAGGCCATGCTACTTGTTGAACAGCTTCAAACAAACAAAAGCCCTGAAGGCCAATCTTTCGACATGCGTTGAACGGCGGGACTGTGCTATACTGCCGACATGGCAACAATCCTACCCAGTATCGATCGCATCCTTGATCCCGTGGCGGCTTGCCTCACGCCGGAAGTCGCTCAGCGGATTGTCGATGTGCGGGTCGACGATCCGCTCACGATGGAGCGATTGGAGTACCTTCGAGAGAAAGCCAACGAGGGAACTCTTTCCGAGGCCGACCGAGAAGAGTACGAGGATTTCGTAGAAGCCAACGATGTGTTGACCCTTTTGAAGGACAAAGCACGCTCAGTTCTCGGCCAAAATGGTTGATGTTGTAACGCGTCGCTCGGTGCGGCAGCGGGCTGGCAACCGTTGCGAGTATTGTCGCTTGCCAGAGGAACTCAGCGACGTTCCGTTTCACGTCGAACACATCGTCGCCCGTCAACATCAAGGTGGCGACGAACTCGCGAATCTGGCGCTGGCGTGTGACCGCTGCAACCTCTATAAGGGGCCAAACTTGGCCGCGCGTGAAGGTGGACGGACGGTCGATCTCTTCCACCCACGCCGGCACGTCTGGGAAGAATACTTTGAATTCAGCGGCGCAAAGATCATCGGCATCTCGCCGACCGGTAGGGCCACCGTGCGACTGCTCAATATGAATGCTCCACGCCGAGTCGCAATTCGCCAAAGGATGCTCGACCGCGGAGAGTCCTTGTAGCGATACGGGCGTTTCACCGTAGCCAGTACCGTCCGCGACAAAGCCGTTGCGCCGGTTTATACTGGCGGCCTTGCTATTCGGAATCACTGGAGCTGCCTTGGACCATGAGAACTCTTCTGATTGCCGCGTGCATTGCGTTGACAAGCCTGTCCACTTCGCTTGCCGACGAGCGTCCCAACATCGTCTTGATCATGGTCGACGATATGGGGTTCTCGGATCTCGGCTGCTACGGCAGCGAGATCAGGACGCCGAATCTCGACCAACTCGCCGCCGGCGGCTTGCGGTTTACGCAGTTCTATAACTGCGCCAAGTGCGAAACGACACGGGCGACGCTGCTCAGCGGCCAGTATCATCCGTCGGTTGGCATCGGCAAGCTGAGCAATTGCATGACGATCGCCGAGGGGATGAAGCTCGGCGGGTATACGACGTTGATGAGCGGCAAGTGGCATCAGAGCAGCACGCCGATCGACCGCGGCTTCGATCGTTACTTCGGGCACTTGAGCGGCGCGTGCAACTTCTTCAAGGGCGACAATACGTTCCGCTTGGATAACGAGCCGTTTAAAGTTCCCGCCGCAGGTTTTTATACGACGGATGCCGATACGGAACGGATCAAAGCACTGAACGGATCAAAGGGGTCAGGCGTCTTTGACGTTAAAGACGCCTCACCCGAATGGCATTAACTTAAGCCTAACCGCTTGTGGCTTAGGAGCTAAGCAACGCTATCGAATCAATGCAATCAGCATCCCGTCGCGACTCGCATTTCGAGTGATTCGTCGGAACTCCTGCGTTCGTTACGCTAGCCTCCACTCGATGGCAGCACTCCGGGGCGCGATAACATTGCTGGGACAGCGACGCTTAACGACGTGTGTCACGAAAGTTACGCTTAAGTTAATGCCATTCACGCCTGACCCCTTTGATCCGTTGAAGAATGTCGATTCGGTTTATTCTCTGCTGCACCCAAACGTCAGTGGCCAAACAACGGCCAGCTAACAAACCGTTCCACACGGAGCCGCGGACCACGCAGTTTCTGAAATCAACGTCATTGGCCGAGGCCCGGTGAACGGTGTTCGAGGACAGACGGATAGATTGATATTCGTTCGCCGACAGCCCACCGCATTCCCAAATCACCTTTCCCGTTGCCAAGTCATAGCCGCGGACTCGACCAGTCCCGCTGACAATGAGCTGCGGTAAGCCATCGTGTTCGACGATGATGGGAGTCGCCCAAGACGTAACTTCATCGCGACGATTGACTGCGAGAACGGCAAACTCATGGTGCTGAGTCACGGGTGAGTTGTCATGCGCGCCGGGGCGTCCGCTGTACCTCGGTTCGACAGCGTCACCGTACGCTGCGGCGGTCGTAACAAAGACGCGGTCTCCCCAGATGATCGGTGTCGAATGCCCCTTGCCCGGCAAGGCAACCTTCCAGCGGACGTTTTTCGTCTCGCTCCATTCGACGGGTGGATCTGCGTTCGGTGCAACGCCGGTCCCGAGCGGGCCACGCCATTGGTGCCAGTTCTCTTCCATCGTGTCGTCAGCCGTAAGCGGTACGACGAGCGCGAAGCATGCGGTGACTGTAATGAGCAGCAGCGACCCGAGATTGTGTCCATCGATGTTGGTCGATGATTTCATGTGCTTTGCCTTGATGGAGTAGCGCCGGTGCTGCGAAACTCTCGGAGCAGAAGAGTCCGGTAGAAATGTTCCGTGTCTCGCTGATTGTTACTCATCACCTGCATCGCTGAAGCGTCATGAGGGCGAAAGCGGTGCCGTACTGCTGGTGGTAGTCGTACAGCGGATAGTCCCACCAGGAACCGTTCTTCTCTTGCCGATCCAACATCAACTTTGCCAGCAACGGTTTGTACGGGCCTTGCTCGGACTCGGGCAGTTGTTTGAGCGACAACGACGCATAGAAATGACCGAAGTAGTAGAAGTATCCAGCGACCTGAAACCACGACTCGTGCGGGACTGGCCGCTTGCGGCCGATGTCGAGCCAGCCGTTTCGTACATAGAGCCGATAGAGCCAGTTTTTCGCCACATTATCCGTTATCGACTCGTCACCCCACATCCGTAGCGCGCAATTGCAGCACTGAGTCCGACCAAGGCTGCCTCCGGGGCGATTAATCCCGTTCATGGGCCTGTCCTTCAGGTACTCGCCGTAGAGATAACTGAAATCCTTCTTTTGTTGCCGTTTCGTGGCCGCGATGGCGCGCCGCACAATTCGCTCGGGCGGTTCGATCCCCGCGGCCTTCGCCTCGGCCAGAGCGACCAAGACGGCTCCGTTCACGAAGCTGATCGAGCTGGATGTCGGCCGTTGCGCCTGATACCGAAAGTCATAGTAGCCCCAGCCGCCGTCGACCGACTCATAACGCCGCAGCATGTCGAACTGCTGGCGAATCAAGTCATCAAAACGCTCGCGACGTGCCGCATCGTCCGGCCACCGGCGTCGAAGTCGGACTAATGCTTGGATCGAGTACGCATGTCCCCATACGTTATAAATCGCATCTCCCGTTGCACGCCGCAAATTGGACAGATGATCCAACAGCCAGGTTTCGGCGCGGTCGACAGCCTGCATCGCTTCGCGGTCGTCGGGTGCGACCTCGAGCAAGGCTGAAATGCACAATGAAGTTGTCGCGGCGCGAAACGCATGATGGGCACCGGGCACCGGGGCGTAGATATTGAGACCTTTCGTGTTTGTCGCGGAACCCCAAGAACCATTTGGATTCTGAATGCTCAACAGGAATTGAACTCCGCGATTGATCGAAGCTTCGATCTCTTCACTCGCAGGTGCGTCGATCTCGGGCAAGGTCGGCGGCTGACTGAAATCGAGCGGGTCGGAAAGAATTCCGGTTCGTGGCTTATCATCTGGAAGCTCAGGCTCCTCCGCCGCGACCGCCCAAGTCGAGAGCATGACGATCGCCACCGCAATCGCGACAACGTTCCAACATCGAGAAGCTTGCATTACTCGCTCGGCTCCGCTTCGAATTCAACGGAGCAAGTCATGCCCGGAGTGATCGCCGGTTCGTCGTTTTCCAGCCGGACCGACATCACACCATCGAACTTGTTGTTCGCCAACGGGATGTACGAAAGAGAGATGATCGTGCCGACCAACTTGCGATCGGGAAACGCGGTTGGCAATACGGTTCCCTTTGATCCGACTCGGACGCTTCCCAAGTCCTTCTCTTGCAGATCGAGTCGAATTACGAGCGGCTTGGGAGGAACCAACGTTACGACCACTTGCTGATTGGCAACCGTCGAGCCTGCGGACAACTTACTCGGATTGTCACCAAGTCGCCCGCGCGTGATCTGGCCGTGATAGATAATGCCATCTTCAGACGCTTGAATTACGAGATCCTTTCGATCCTCTCGGAGTTCTTGCAATTCAGCTTTCTGCCGGTCGAGTTTCTCCTTGGACTTGTCGAACTCGATCGAACGCCGCTGACGATCGAATTCCAGCGTTCGGATCGCTTTGTCGAACGCCAGCTGTTGTCGAGCGAGAGAATCTTCTTGTTGTGCCTGGGTCCGCGGTATGGTCTGGGCCAACGAGCGCTTCGCCGTGATTTCGGATCCTTCCAGGCGGAACTGTGCATTCTCGACGGCTTGTTTCGCCCGCTTCAACACGATCTCTTCCGACTCTTCCGTCAGTTCGTCTTCCTTGTACATCTTTTCGAGTTGCTGCAATTCCTCGAGCACGTTCTCGAGTGAAGCGCGTGACGACTTTAAACCGAACTCGGTTGACAGAACCTCTCGTTCGCGATCCGTCTGAACAAAGTTGTCATAGTCCTGTTTGGAATGCTTGTAGGCCAACTCGGCCCCGGCCTTGTCCAGCTTCAGCGTTTCCAGGAATTGTTCAAGATTGAACTCCGCTTCGCGCATCGCAATCTCCGCCAGTCGCAGATTCGTTTCGGCTTCTGACAACTGCTGCTCCGGCGCTTCGGTTTCGAACCAGACGACCGGCTGTCCTTTCCGGACCAGCACCCCATGTGGAACGATGCGTTTTATAGTCAACGACTTGACTTGTTTGGTCGCGGCGGACAATTCGACCAAGCGTTTTGCTTCAAACGCGCCGGAGACTTTCGTGACGGGAGCCGTGGCCTCGGGCTTCGATTCAGCCGGTTCCTGTGAAAACCCAGCGACCGCCACCAAAAGTGAGAAGACTGGTCCGATACTCGACAAAACCGTTTTCATGAGAAGATTCTCGCACAGGGTTCAATGCACGCTGCGACCACCACTCGTTGTGATCTGTCGCCATCCATCATGACTACAGACCCTCTGCAAATCCAGCCTGCGAAGTCTCACGACTTTGACTACCAAAATGTACCCGCTCGGAGAGTGACCGCCGCTATCCCAGATCCATCACGGGGTCGCCTTCGCTGAGCCGCTGCCGCAAGCCCTGCATGTCATCGATGTAGCTCTGGGTGTGGTCGATGCCCAGGTGGTGCAGAATCGTCGCCGTCAGGTCGGCGGGCGTGACCGGCTTGTCCTGGACCAGCGCCGCGTGCGGATTCGTGGCTCCATAAACCTGTCCGCCGCGAACGCCCCCACCTGCCAACAACGCCGTAAACGCGCTCGGCCAGTGATCGCGTCCCGACTTTTTTGTGTTGGCACTTTGCGAAAACTGACCCATGTGCGGCGTCCGGCCAAACTCACCGATGGCGACCACCAGCGTCGTCTCGAGCAGACCACGATCGTGCAGATCCTCGATGAAGGCCGAATACGCCTGATCGAAAATCGGGCAGAGCAGATCTTTCAACTTCGAGAAATTGCTGTGGTGCGTGTCCCAGCACGTGTTCACTCCGTCGATCTTCGTTTCGTCTTCCCAATTCACCGTCACCAACGAGACGCCCGCCTCGACCATCCGCCTCGCCATCAGCAGGCTCTGTCCCACCATTGTCTTGCCGTACCGCTCGCGCACGCCGTCGTTTTCTCGCTCGAGATCCAATAGCTCGCCGGCGCGATTCTGCAACAGTTCGTAGGCCCGATCGTGATGCTGCCGATAGTCGTCAATGACTTCCGCGGTCAGCGTTCGCGAGCCCGCCGTCGTTTGCAAATGAGTGAGCAACTCACGGCGACGACGAAGCCGATCGATGGGAACGGTTTCCTGAAGGTGGAACCCGTCCGTGTGAAAGCCGAGCTTCTCGGAGTCGCCTTGAATCAGCATCGCGTTGTGCCGTTCGCCCATCCGCGCGCCGCTCTGACCCGCGATCCTGCGCGACTGACCGGTGAATTGCAGGTACCACGGCAGCACCACCGACGGCGGCAGACCCCCGCGTGAGGAGCCATATCGCATTGCCATCGCGCTCAACGACGGCCAGTCTTGCGGACTGGCTTGGTCGGTGGTCGGCGCGCCGAAATACTCGCGGCCGCTGAAGACTTCGCTGCACGCCGGGCCGTGGACGTTCATGTTGTGTGTCATCGAACGCAGCAAACAGACTTTATCCATCTGCGCGGCCAGCCGCGGCAAGTGCTCGCAAATCTGGATGCCCGGCACGCGCGTCGAGACCGCTGCGAAGTCGCCGCGGATCTCCACCGGTGCGGCGGGCTTCATATCCCATAAGTCAATTTGACTTGGCCCGCCAAATAAAAATAGAAACACGCACGAGTTGTGCCGATGCTTGTCCGAGGAGTCGGTCACCGCCGCCCGCAGCCGTTGCAATTGTGAAGCCGTCAGGCCCAGCAAGCTCAGCCCGCCGGCGCGCAGCACCTCGCGGCGTGTTGGCTCTCCTCGTTGTTGTAAACGCAATGAAAGCATCGTGACCTGTCGTGAGGCTCGTTGGTCGACGTGTGACGGCGACCACGGTTCAGCGTAATGTTTGCGGATGTCTTCGTCGACTTCGAAATGGTGGGTTTCCCGAGTACGGCGATGGTGCCATCTGGTATCAATTTGGGATTTACGACAAAAGCGGTGTTTCATTCGTTCAAAGTGGGTCAGCCGCTAGTCGGGTTCGTCGGCCTTGATCGGACCTTCGCGAAAAATGCTAGCAACTCGACCATCGTAACCCGAAGCGTGAGCGAGGATTTGAGGCGGAAACCAGCGCCGTCCTCGCTTACGCTTCGGGTTACTTGCGCAAAGGTCCGATCAAGGTCTTCGCGAGCGATCAGTAGCTTGCCCAAGGTATGGAGGTTGCGACCGAACACGCCCAACGCCAAGTAACGCTCAAACCCAATCTCCGTCTTGTCGCGACAACGCTTCAGACCGTTGCCCGCTTGCAAGGCACCAATCGCCGCTTCCACTCCCGAATGACGACGGCGCGCTCGACGAAACTCGTCCGTCGCAGAAGCGTCTTGTTTCGCCGCTTGATGCTTGCCCTTCTTGGGTAGGCAAACGAGCGGCACGATCTTGGCAAGCTCCGTTTGATTCTCGGGAGAATGGAAACCGCCATCAAACGAGATTTCTTCGATCCGATTGTTCAAACGCAATTGCAACGCCCGTGATTGTTCGACCGGCACATCAACATCTTGCGCGTCGCGGTCCATCAAGTGCGACCAACTCCAACATCTCTTGTCGGAGCGTGGGTGTGCAATAGACGTGTTGCAGGCTTCGCCAGACGGGAATAATTTCGTCTCGGCAGTTAAAATTGAGTTCGACCAGATTGACGGCGTGACAATCGAATCGTGTTTGATCGGAATGAGGTTTTCGCATCCATTCGCTCCTCGAAGATGACCCACAGTTTGGTACTAATTGCAGCGTTTACTACGCGCCAAGCAACAAAAGGGGTTCCTTCTTCGAGGAGCTTTTTCTTCAAAAATGTCTGTCCTCGTCGGACCAGTCCATTTGCGGACAGCCACTCGCAAGCGCAATTCCGATACTGGTGAGACGGCACGCCACCCGCTATCATGATCGCCTCACACTGACATTCCGCTAAGTTCGCCTCGCTAGGAGCTTCCCACCATGAAACGTTCCGCCCGATTCGTCGCGTTGATGCTGCTGCTTGCTACTGCCACCGCCGTCACTGCCTATTGGCGAGTTGGTGCTGTCGGAGCTGATATGACGGGGAAGGCTGCGGCTTTTGTCGGCACACTTTCGGACGAGCAGAAGGCAGTTGCCGTGATGGCGTTCGAGAAGCCCGAGCGTCTCGATTGGCACTTCATTCCCAAAGAGTACCGCAAAGGATTGCAGCTGAAAGAGATGACCGACGCACAGCGCCAGGCCGCTCATGCCTTGCTGCAAACCACGCTCAGCCAAATCGGCTACGAGAAAGCCACAAACATCATGCAACTCGAACATATCTTGCACATGCTCGAGCATGAACGAAACACGAATAAATTTGCCCGCGAAACCGATCGTTACTACTTCACGATTTTTGGCACGCCCAGCGAGAAAGGTGATTGGGGATTGAGTATCGAGGGGCATCACTTGTCGTTGAATTTCACGGTTAAGGATGGCGAAGTCGCTTCATCGACTCCGACCTTCTTCGCCTCGAACCCATCCACGGTCATGAACGAAGTTAAAGATGGCTTCCCCAAGGGAACGCGCGTTCTGAAGAAAGAAGAGGAGTTGGCCTTTGACTTGGTCAACTCGTTAAGCGACGAGCAGAAGGCCAAGGTGGTCATTGCCGAGACGGCACCGAAGGAGATTCGAGCCGCCGGCGAGCCACAACCGCCAGCTGACGAAATGGTTGGCATCTCGTTCGGTGATCTTGATCAAACCCAACAGGGAACGATGAAGAAGTTGGTTGGAACCTATGCCGAGAACATGCCGAAAGAGATCCGCGATGCGCGAATCGACGCGATCGTAAAGGCCGGTCCGGAGAATGTTCGCTTTGCTTGGGCGGGAGCCACGGAGCCGGGGATTGGTCACTACTACCGCATCCAAGGTCCGACGTTCCTGATCGAGTTCGTCAACACGCAACCCGATCCGGCCGGCAACCCCGCGAACCATATTCACTGTGTCTGGCGCGACATGAACGGCGACTTTGCGATTCCAATTAAGTGATATCGAGCGTTGGTGTTACAGTTTGACGATCCACCATCGCAACCCGACGCGTCAGCGAGGACCGAACGCGTTTCCTCGCTTACGCGTCGGGTTAGGATGGGTTACGCAGCAGGCGGTCCAGCTTGCAAATCCAGCTAACTCGTGCCAAAGTGATACAAAGCGATTGATCGCTATAACCGTTCGCTGGCATGTGGATGAGACTGGATGGTCCGCCAGTGACGATACTATTGAGTGGTTGGTAAGATTGTTGGTTACTTCGTGAAGGAAGTCAGAAATGCGTTATCTCCAAATGGTTCTGCTGGCCGCCGTGATTTCATTTGCCAGCCTTGGGGTTGCTGACGCTCAGCAGCAGCAGCAGCAGAACACCGATGGCACCGGCAACGTATCTGGCCAAACCGGGACTTCGCAAAACTTTACCATTCAACGCGACGCCACCTCGTTCATTGGCGGGGCGGCGACAAGCATACTCGGCGGTCAGGACGCGACAGGAAATTCGGCGTTCCGCGGCTTAGGTGGCCTCGGTGGCTTGGGAGGCCTCGGAGGTTTCGGCCGCGGCAATAACCAATTTGGAAATCAAGCAAATACCCAAAACAGTGCCGAACCACAAATTCGCTTTCGCATCACCTTGGGATTCTCACACCCGCGTCCTGCAGGGGCGAAGGTCAGCGCTGATTTCTCTCGAAGGCTGGGGCGAATCCCACAGCTTGCATCGGCTCAGTCGATTGCTGTGTCGATGGAGGATCGAACCGCTGTACTGGCTGGAGAGGTCGACTCGGAGCATAAGAAGAAGCTGATCGAAAAGTTGGCGATGATGGAACCCGGGGTCTCGGCGGTGCGAAACGAGCTGACGGTGAAGGCAACGTCGGAGTTCCTGCCTCTGCCGGAAGCGACGAATTAGCTCGCAACCGTTCGAGGGTTGCTCTCGCTTTCTCGACCAGCGCCGGATCGGCAGCACCAATGGGCGTGGCGGTAGGCGAGCGGTTTTTGGCGGCTTCGATCACTCGTTGTTGCATCGTTCTCGGCAACTCGATCGTGGTGGTGTTGATCGAATGTTGACGCGACAGTTCTACTCCAGGCTTGTCGGCTGTGGACGCCGTCGATTTGGTGTTGTCTTGAAACCCTGCTGGGCGAACACCTGTCGCCGCCCTTTGGCTCAATGTCGTCGCGGGAGCTTCGTCTTGTTGTTGTTCCAGCTTTTTACCTGGCAGTAAGTTAATTGCTTGTTGTCCCATCACGATCTTGCCGGAAGTCGATGTGAAGACGGGCAGCACACTGATGCTTTTCCGCTGGCCTCCGACTTCTGCGTCCCAGGGAAGCCAGACGCTGTAGGACGCGCCCAACTCCGACTCGCTGTGATGGCTGGTGAACTGCTCGGGAGTGAAGGCGTACTTGCGGTCGGGCGATTCCCGCTGCGGCTCTTCTGCCGTATCGTCATAGGCGTAGACGACCAATTGCCCTTCGACCTTCACCGGCTTATTGGCTTGGTTGTAAAAGTACAAGCGCCCGCCGAAGCCTCGCGCGGCGGGCAGGCCGGGACGAACCAGGACGTCGGGGGACCAGATGGCGGCCATCCGAACCGGTGTGTCGTATTGGCTTTCGACGAGCTTCTGCTTCTTGTTCCAAGGAGCCTTGGGCATCCAGTCGGTGTCGATAGTCTTGCAACCTGAAGTTGCCGCCAGCATGACAAACGCGGAAAGCAGGATTCTAGTTGTCATGGGGATTTCTCTTTATTTGTAATCGAAACCTTGAGTATGTTGCATCTGACTGGTGTCGCTCACGTCGCGTCGTGAACCCATTGGGCTGGTCCCAATGGTGAAACAGATTGGCTAGTTAGTGCCAGCCACCGAAAGTCACACGACCCCCAATGTGCTTGCCACACGGGTGAAGAAGATTCGTCGTCTCCGGATCGCCACCCTGTCTCATTCACCATCCAGACAAGCCGGATGGGGTCTACACGGCGTGAGCATTTGTTACCATTCAATCTCATTCACCATCCGGACAAGCCGGATGGGGTCTGATGCAACGTTCGTATAACATCGACGCCTATCCCCGGCTCTGAATCTAGCCTCTCGCAAGCTGCTACTGTCGGCGAAATGGGAACCACGAGGGCTTGAAGCTCGCTGGCGGTTGCTGGTTCGTCGGCGGTGCGGATGTCGCTTGCTGGTTGGGTACGTAGCCAGCTGGCATCGCGCCGTGTCTTGAGTCCGCTTGATAAACGGGCCGGCCGGATTGGTTGTAGCCCGCGTTGATCGTCTGCTGCGGCAAGGGCTGCAAGTTCGGTTGCTGTCCGAATTCAGATCGTTGGAGACCTTGAGCTTGGTCGTTCGGCAACGAAACCGGAGTCGGCTGCGGTGCCTCATGAGTGTGCTCGTGCTGACGGGCAGCAAGTTGGCTTTCCGCAGGATCGCTGTCGGGGAAGAAAACTGGTACGTCATCCGAGCAGAACAGACAACCCGCACCTTGCAAGCCTCGGTCGCCATCGAGTGAAATGACATCCCCCAAACACCAATTCATCCGCTGCGACTCCATCATCTTGAGCATCTCGTAGTCTTCGTCTTCGGAGACGATGTACGGAGTCAAAATGATTAGCAACTCGGTTCGGCGCGTCGAACGTGCCTCGAAATTGAACAATTGCCCGGCGTACGGAATGTCGCGCAGAAACGGGATTCCCGTCGATCGAACTTCGTCCCGCTTGGTGATCAATCCACCAATGACCACCGTCTGTCCGCTTTTGGCGCTGATTGTCGTCTGAGCGGTGGTGCGATTGATCGGACGCGAAACGAATGTGCCTCCCGCCCCATCGGACAAGATCGTTCCATCCGCCGAGGAACCGAGTTCTGATTTGTCGGCATCAACCGTCATCACGACGACGCCGTCGTCATTGATCCGCGGCCTGATGCTAAGTATCAGTCCGGTGGACACATCTTGGACGTTTTGCGTCACTCCGGCATTCGTCGCCGTGGAACCCGCAAATCTGGCGATATCCGCACCCACCTGGACAAAAGCCTGCTCGTTATTCAAGGCCATGACTTGTGGACGGCTGAGAACTTGCAGGCGTCCTTCTTCTTCCAAGGCACGAATGAGGATGTTGATCGATTCGTTCGCCGCGGAAAGGACGAGTCCTCCCGGCCCTGATCCGAGTGATGATGTCCGCCCCAGCCCGAGATCTGCCACACCTTGACCTGCCAGCAATCCTCGTGCGAACGTGTCTGCGTTCTGAAGGCTAACATCGTTGAAGTTGAAGCCCGGCGTCCCCGGACTTGTCCCTCCACCGAGGCCACGGTCGAACAGCAAGGCGTCCTGAATACCAAGTTCGACGCCCATTTCATAGACATCACTCAGGAGTACCTCGGCGATCAAACACTGCACCATTACCATCGGCGGACGGACGTCTAAATCGCGGATGGCTTGCATGATCGATTCCAAATATCTTGGCGGAGCCGCCACGATAACGCTATTGCTGATCGTTTCCGGGGTCACCGAAATCTGCAGCAGCAGCTGATCGAGCGTCGTGCTGACTCCTCCGTTGTTGACCGTTTGGGTCAGTGCGTTCGCTTGGTCCGCGATGTATTGTGAAATCGCGGTCGAAACCGCTGTTGCGTCGTTGTTCTTGAGGCGATACACGACAATGTCTCGCGTCGTAAAGCCTTCTTCGTCCAGCCGCAACAGCAAGGTCTCGACGACTACCAAGTCAGATTCCGAACCCGAAACGATCACGCTGTTTGTGCGGACGTCGAGTGCGAACGTCAGCGGTATCAGGGAGGTCTCGCCTCCCGTCGTGGTCGTTTGTGCTTGTTGTGGCTGCCGGAATGCGATCCCGAGCGCACCGCCGGTCCCTTGTCCGATCGTGACGCTTTGCCCAAAGACCTCCTGCAACGTCCTGGCCAGGCTGGTCGCGTCGCCGTTCATAATCGTGAAGACCTTCAGCTGAGCCTCGGCATCCGGCATTTGATCCAGCTCTTTGATCAAGGCTTCGATCAATTCCATACTCTTGGCAGGAGCACGCACGATCAACGCGTTGGTGTTGGCATCGGCGCTGACTTGAACGTCGGAGACGACGCCGCTGCGCAGCAAGCGTCCGCCGGCCTGGTCGAGCATCATGAATTCGAGCGCCACATTGGGCAGCCGCGAGCCCGCTGGCGTGGCACCTGCGGCTCCCTGCTGCTGTCCTTGTTGACCCGTTTGCTGTGCGTCGCCCGCGATGGCGGCTTGTAGTACTTCGGCCAGATCCTCGGCCATCGAGTTCTTCAGTTTGAAGACTCGGACCTGGGCGGTCGCGGCGGGATCTTCCGTATCGATCGATTCAATCAAACGCTTCACTTCGGCCAGATCACGCGGGCTCGCTTGCACGATCAAGATATTCGTTCGGAAATCGGCGATTACCTGAACGCGCGTCCCCAATCCGGGTCGCTGCTCCGTGTTGGTACCAGGCTGATTCACAAAGAAGTTGCGAACGGCCGTTTCGGCGTCCGGCGCGGAAACATGCTTCAGCCGAATCACTTCGAATTGGCTTGTCGGCGGCATCGGTCGATCCAGCTTCACGATCAGATCCTTGACGACCCCGACGCTTTCTTTGCGCCCGATCAGCAGAATCGCATTGGGTTGAACCAACGCTCGAATGCTGACTTGCCCCTGGCGCGGTGCGAGAATTTCTTCGTACAACTCCGAAACAAGCGTCGCCACCGCTTCGCTATTGACGAACCGAAGTGCATGGACTTCGACTAACGGAAGTGTCAATTTGCTCATTTGATCGATGTCTTCGATAATCTTGCGAACGCGGGCGACGTCCCGCTTGTGGCCGATGATAATGATCGTGTCCGTCCCTTCCAGGAACTCGATCCGGACAGGACCGATCAACCCAGAGCCTTCGTCCGCATCATCCGCGGCGGCCTCACCGGCTTGCGCTTCCGCCGCCGGCGGTTGGCCTTGGTCATTGCCGGCTGGAGGTTCGCCCTGGAACAGATTCGCGACGAGATCACCACCCCAGCGGGCGCGATTTCCTCCGCCAAGTTGAATTGCCGCAGTGGCGTTTTGGTCATTGGTCGCGCCTGGCACCAGCGGCGAGGATGCTTGAACGAGCGCCACGACTCGCCGCACCTGCACGGGATCGGCATCACGCACCGAGATCAACTGCGTCTCTTCCTCAGCGCCGCGAGGCAAATCGATCGCTCGCGTAACTTGCTCCCAGACATAAGCTTCGCGTCCAGCGTTCTCGAAGGTCACTAAGTTGGTTCGCCGGTCGATTTGCATCACCTCGCGTGGGCCGGTTGCCGTTGCCAGCACGAGTTTGGCGACTTCGCCGGTCGGTGTGGTCGACAAGGCCAGCCGCTCGCCCCACATCTGCCGCAGCTTCGTCTCGAACTCTCGCCAAGTTGTATTTTGCAGCTGATAACCAACGCTCTGCGTCGGCTGAGCAGTTCCGGGAGCGTCTAGTGCCGCTGCGATCTGACGTTGAATTGCCTCGGATGCGAGCGTGACCACCTGGCCAGTTCGAACGTCCGCTTCGATACGCGCGTCCGGGAATTGCTGTTGCAGTGCCTGAGCCACGTCGCGGGGATCTCGATTGGGCGTTTGATACGCCCGGGCGACGGTCGCTGGTGGCGGATTGCCCGTCGTCGCCAGCGGCTGATCCAGCGCTCCGACCAATTGCGACGCGATCTGCTGGGCTTGAGCCGACCCTTGCACGACCAAGCGATTCAGCTCTTGGTCCACATAGACTTTCGTCGCGTCGCCGGTCCCCGAGAGCATCGTGCGGAGTTGCGGCGCGATGTCCGCGGCCTCCCGATGCCGCAGCTGGTAGGCCCGCGAACCAGCGGGAAGCGGGGATTGAGCATTTGCGGTGGATGCCAACGCGATGACGAGAACGGTTGCACAGAGACTGCGGACGGCGATCGAGGCCAGCTTTGCAGTGGTCGAAGTGAGCATGTTGTCAAATCCCATTCGTGATCTATTGGCGCGTATGGCCATTGCAGGCGACAGACGGACTGCTCCCGCAGAATCCACTCAATAGGATTAATCGGCTCAACCGGTGCCATCGTTAAATCCAATTCGGCCAGAATTGCCGATCGAGTCGGTGCTAGCTGACACAAATACAAGCACGACGCGCAAGCGAGTGGGTTCGGGAGGCACTGACTCACTCGCTTGCGCGTCGTGCTTGTATGCACGTGCCACTTTCAACTGCGCAACGTCTATGTGCCGAACGGACGAGGCGTCCGCCCTACCGATCCTGCCCTATGCCTCGACCAAGCTGTCGCCGAGCGCCACGACGAGCGTTCCCCCGTCAGCGGTCGCAATCTCTGCTTCCTTCTCTCTGACGCGAATCTTGGCGATTTTACCCTGGATGGTGCCGACGGAGAGTGCGTCGCCTTCGCGCAACTTCAGGACTTTGCCTTCGGTGCGGACGTTGATCCAGATGGCCGGTTGTCCGTCGGATTCCGTGATCCCCGACACGGTGGCTTGTGTCGCAGGGTCAAAGCCCAGCTGGGGAGTGACCGCGGGTGGCGGGACCGGTGCTTCGACGATGGTCAGCTTGACGAGTCCTCGACCGGACTTGGATGGCAAGCCGCCGTCTTCCACCCGATACGGGAACTCGAATTCACCAAGTTCGCTGGGCGTCCAACGAACCTGGCCGTCCTGGCCGACTTCCAGCCCCTCGGGAGCGTCACCGTCGAGGTAGTACGACAGCGGCTCGGATTCGGGATCGGTGGCTTGGAGGCGGAATGTCAAAGGCTTGTTCGGGTTTCCCTGCTGGGAAGTCGACGAGGCAACTTGAGGCGGTTGGTTGGCGGGCGCGAAGAAGTTGCGTGAGATGATGGAGTTGACATACTCTTCGACGTCCGGACGAGCCAATCGATGGGCGGGTGGTTCGTCGAGTGCCTCGCGTTCCGGAGCCCCGGTTACCGAGATGGCTTCGACGGTCATGGAAATGTCGAGTTGCTTCGATGTCGCGATCGGCTTGATGCTCAACCGAGTGATCCGATGCATGTGGTCAATGCTATAGAAGTCATACAGAAGTCGCGTGAGTTGCTTGAGATCGCCTTGACCTGACAGCAGGAAGCGATGGACGTAGTAGACCTTGCCCTCGAAATGCCCATCCGCGGGACTGACCTTACGGCTGGATAAACCAACTGCGTCGGCTCTCTTTCCCAACCAATCAAGATACAAGGCTTGTGCCAACTCTCGATCCTCGGGCAGCGATCTCGCTCGCCAGTCGCGCAGATTGTTCTCCGCTTTCTTACCTTGAGTTGTGAGGCGACTTTGTGTCTCGATCTTGGCGTTCCACGTGATCTGATCGGCGAAGCGTTGATCAAAGGCCGTCGCAATTCGATTGATCAGGTAAACGCCACCCACGACCACAAGAGTCACAACCACGATCGTGGCTAAAAGCTTTTCGCGTTTTGTCATTGGGCTGCACTCTCCTGCTCAGTTACGGTCGCATCAGCTGCGTCGCTCGCCGGGTGCCCCGCCTCGGAATCGCCAGGCTCGGCGCTCGGCTGTGGTGGATCAATCGAAATAGTCTTGGTCAGCAACACCGTTTCTTTGAACCGCCACGTATAGTCCTCGCGTCTTGGATCGTTGGATGTGCCGGTACTGGCGATACGCCGATCGTCGCTGCGCAGTGAGTCGCGCAGCTCGCTGATCTGGTCCGCTTCACGGGTAAAGCCGTCAAGCACAATTTGCGCTCCGCTCGGCTGGCGCGTGTTCATGTTTAGCTGCGTGAAGATCGCATCTTCCGGTGGCGGGAGCTGCTTGGCCATCGCATAAAGCTCATCGAGCCAAGTGATGTCGCTGGCGAGGAAATGCTCGACGGATCTGGCGTGGGCGATACTCGTATTCGCTTCTTCCGCTTCGTCTTTCATCGCGGCCGACGCTTCTTTCACGGCTTCAATTTCAGCATCCAGGCTGGATAGCTGGAAGTAGATTCCCGCTGCCATCAAAAGTAGCGTCGCGGCAACCGCACCGCCGATCAGCGCGTGACGTTTCGTCTGGTTCGGTGCCGCGGGGCGTTTGCGGGGATGGAGGAAGTCGATCGGGTGTGTGGCCCCGGCAGCTTCATCCATCAACATCCCCAGCAGCGGGGCGAAACGGCCAGCGTGTGCGGGACGGTTGGCCTGGAGTGCCGAGTCGACCTGAATACCTTCAAACGGATCGAACAATTCGACCGCCAGCGCCAATCCACTTTCGATCTCGTGCTTCAGGGCTTGTTGATCGGTTTCATCGCCGCAGAGGATTACTTTCTCAACACGCCGTCCCCGCAACTGATTCTGGGCCGAAGCGATCGTCCGCCTGATCTCGCCGAGCAACGCCTTGGACTGGACCGCGCCGTCCTCGGCAACCGCCAATCGAACGGTTCGCATCAAGACCACTGATTCGTCAAGCATCACGGTCAGGTCGGCTTCGTCGGCCAGCAGATCGACCATCAAACGACAGGGCTGCGTCGTGCCTCGATCGTGCCGTCGCAACAGGGAAGCGGCGGCAAAAGTACGTAGTACCAACCGCTTTGGCGCGGAAGAGACGACCGCTTGGCAAGTCAAAGTGATCTGCGAGACCATGTCGGGCGAGATGGCGGCGACCAGGACGCTTAGCATGTCGTCATCGGCGGTGTCGAGGCGTACGAAATCGATTGCCCAGTCGTCTCCGATGGTCGTGAACTCGCGCATCGCTTGGAAGCGGACAAGATCGGGCAACTCTTCAGGTGGCGAAGGCGGCAAAGTCAGTTGCCGCAACTCGATGCTGGCACGTCCAACGGCGACCAGCGTCTCCGTACGCCCGAGTCCGCGAGCCACCAGTGCCTTGGCCAACTTGTCGGCAACGGTTTCGTCGGAAAAGGTTTGTCCGGGGTCACGAGGTCCGAGATCCACCGCGAAGGCCTGCTCGACGACGATGTCATCGCCATGCGTTCGCGCGACCGCAACGCGTGCTTCCCGCAGTCCCCATTCCAGTGCTAACAATTTCGCCATCTTTACGTCCTGTGTAAGAGAGGACAGAAGTCAGAGGTCAGGAGTCAGAAAAATAGTTGCGGCATCAGTTCTGACTTCTGACCTCTAACCTCTACGGAGCAGCTACCATGTCCAACAAATCAACGCCCAACGTCTCGAGTGCATAGCCGCGCCCCAGATGGCTGATATCTCTCCAGAATAGTTCGCGGGGCTCGGTGGTGGTAGCATCAAAAACGACTTCCGCACGCGAAGATGGCCCGCCACCCTGAAAATATCCGACGATTTGACAGCGAAATACATCGCCGCCGCCACAAATGAACGGCGTCAGGGCCTTCATTTGAGCGAGGTCTACGACCGCTTCGCCGAGCAGCCACGTCTCGTTGCTGCGGGCCACGGCATTCTCCTCGGTGACAGCAGTCCGCAGTTCGATGATCTGATCCGCGAGTTCTTCGGTCATGATCGGCTCGCTCGTGGCTGCATCAAGCGCAGGGATGCCGAGCAGCAACTCGCGAGCCGCTTCATTGATGTTGATACGACCGGGAATGGTTTCTGTCTCGCTGATCGTACAGTTGTCCATCAGAGTCGCCAAATACGTTGCCATCGCGATGACATCATTTTGGAACGGCGAATTGACGACCACCGGTGGTTGATTATTACCACCCGGAGCACCCGGTTGATTTTGGATGCTAACGCTGGCACCAATCAGATCGAGAACCTGTGTCAAAGAAGCTTGTGGCGGTTGTGTCAGGTCCAACTGGAGGTCCGCCGCGGATTGGGCTTGGCCTTGCCCTTGCTCATTTTGGCTGTTGTTTTCGTCGGCAGGTCCATACAGTCGATAGGCAACAATAAAGTTTGCCCACTCGGCACTGAACACTTCACTCAGTTCATCGTGCAACGCTTGCAGATCGTCGTTGTTCAAGTAGATCCGCGCAAGACCCTCCGCGGATGCATTACGCTCGCTGCTGTAGAGCGTCAAATAGGCGGACCAGCCGCGATTGAAGGTACCCGTCTCCAGGCTAGGCGTCGCTGTGCCAAGGCCAAGCGATGTCGACAGGGTCTGCTCGTGTTGATCGATCATTCCATTACGGTTAAAGTCGGCCCCGAACAGAAGTTCAGGCGTGACGCCGGCAACCAACAGCAACTCTTCCACCGTTTGCAACGGCCCATTGCGCGGTTCGTAAGCAGGTGACAGCGTCGAGTAGTAGTCGCCAAATTCCACGCCATAGTCTCGAGGCTCGTCGTCCGGGTCGATCCAATCCAAGATGGCATCCGCAACGTCTTCGGTCATCCCCGGCAGACTCATCAAGAGCGTCCTGCCACCGTTGGGGACCGCCGTATCGGCAATCAGTAGCACGTTCATATTCAGTCGCGACGATTCATCTTCCAAGCCGTACCGGACACCGCCTGACGAGAGGCCGAGTTCGTCGAAGTACGGAGCCACGATCGTGAAAGTTCCGCGCGCCAGTGGATCTCGGTCCGGGATGACGACAGCCGCCTGAAAGTACGTGGGGTTGTTGAAATGCCCCCCCGCTTCGCGTCGCGTCGCCTCGTCGGTTGCCAAGTATTGTTTGATGGCTTCGACGCCCGACTGCACGAGCATGCGGGCCTGAAGCTGTTTTCCGTTGACAGTCGCGACGCGGCGATGAGCAAGCATCAGGTCGCTGAACGTATAGGCGGCCAAGGCCAATACGATGACGACCACCAGGACAATGATCAACACGACGCCGTGGCGTCGTTTGGAGACGCAACGACGAGTCATATCCCAGCGGCCTCCAGCGATGTGTCCTCTTCTTCAGCCGTCGCCTGACCGGTGGCGACAGGAACAAGCAAGCGGTAGTAGTGCAGATTGCTCGGCTGGAGATCTGTTGACGTGCCGATTTGCGACGGGTCGGCTGTCAGGGCTTTCATCGAAGGGGCTTCGAGCAGCATGACGATTTGAATTGCGACGGGCAGCGTCCCTTCCACTCCGGTGTCCCATTCGTAACGCCATTCGATCCCGTCGAAATACTGAAACTCGATCGAAGCAACTTCCGCCGCCACGACTTCACCGACATCGTCCGTTCCCGCCAGCAAGCCGTTGGCGAGCGCGTACTGACTGACCGCGCGATCCAGCTGCCGCCGAACGAGGCCTCGCTGGACGACGTCCGGGTCCGTCGAGGTCAGGACATCTTGCTTCGTGGCCGTCATTCCGCTTGCTGAAACGGCCGCGTTACCGCTGAGAACGTAGTAAGTCACCGTTTTGATGTCACTTGGAATGTCGGTGATCTCCAGCGTCGCGTTGCTCGCGGCGAGCATCGACTGATACTCGTCGAATCGCGGCAACCGGCTGACATCCAATTGCAACTGGTATTGATTGCCGTAAATCCCCGGCTTCGATGGCAACGTGACGGAACTGGCTAGATCTTGTGAAGCAGTTGTTGCTTCGTCGGCAACGCCCGAATCGAGTGTAGCGTCTGCGTCGCCCGTTCCGCTGCTCTGCGCGGCCCCTTCCGCGATGTTCGCGATCATCTGTTCCAGCCCGGACAGGTCTTGTTCATACTCCTGAACCGTATTGCGAATGTCGTCGGCAATGATCTTCAGGACGGCCCGCGCGAGCTGTGATTCTTCGATTTGCTGGCGGCGTGAATCAAACGAACGGAGGTGCAGATCAACTGCCATACTGATCGCCATGAGAATCACGATCGTCAAGCCGAGTGCCAGCATTAACTCGAGGAGCGTGAAGCCGACTTGTTGAATCGAAGAGTTCTTGCACGCTGGAAACAAATTGTCGGTCCGTTGGCCCTTTAGCTTAGTTGGAGGCCGGTGACCCAGCCCGTTGGGCTGGGCTAGGCAAATTGATCGGCCGTTGGCCCGAAGGCGAAATCGAAGGCTGGGTTGGTAGGGGCAAAGCCCCGGACATTTGCCGAGCCCAGCCCAACGGGCTGGGTTCGCGACATCAAGGCGACTGTGCAGGGCCAACGGCCCAACCGTTTGCGGATATTCGTTACCCACCGGCTCCTCCCGTCGTCGTTGACGATTCGGCCGTCAGTGCCGCGACACTTGGATCGATCATCCAACGCGTGGCTGAAAAGGAGACCGGACGGGAGAAGATTTCAGGGTTCTGTTCGATTCGTACCCAGACGGACGACAGACCTGCCTGGTCGATCGGCGAGACAATGATCGAGTACCGCCATTCCTGTTGATACTGCAGGTCGCTGACCGCGACCGGCTCGATCGATTGCAGGGGCAGGAAACCGAGCTGGATTTCGGCCATCGTCGACTCACAAATCAACTGAGCGGTAGTCAGGTCACGAGCCATCTCCGCGTTTCGCGCGCCAATCCGCATCAACTCGCCGATCGCGGCGAGTGCGCCGCCCAAAATCGCGAGCGCGAGCATCACCTCGAGCAGCGATAAGCCGCATGGTGGCTTTGCGCTCCGCGAATAGATCGCTTTCGCGGAGCGAAAGCCGACCACGCGTCGAGATGTGAGTCGCGTGGCACTCATTCGACCTGTTCTCCGGACAGGAGATCGCTGACGTAAACGACCCCGGTCAGGCCACGCAACGTCAGTTTGATGTAGCGTTCGCGAAGATTCTTCACGAACAATCGTGCCGTCGATGACGTCCCATCGGGATAGAAAAAGATCGGTGACGACATCGTTGCGTCTTGGTTCTGCAAGGCGTCCGTCCCCTGAACGGCGAGCAGCTCGCGGGCCGCTTGCGTCGTATCACTCGTGACGAACACAATGCCTTCGGGCAGATGCTTCATCGCGGCCGAAGCGCCTGGGCCGGACATCATCGCGGTCGGTGCCGCAGCTGGTGCCCCGAGACCACCGGCACCGGTCAGCTGGGACGATTCGAGATAGTCTTCATCCGAGTACCACGGTTCGACTTGGTAACCGTCTGCGTCCGGTTCGTACCGAAAGACATAGGTCCGCCCCGACTCCATTGCCAGGGCTCTCGCCTTCGTCCATTCCGCGCGAAGCTGATCCGCCGATTTACGCAGCCGGTGATTCTCGAGCGGGCGGCTGACGGTTGGCATCGTCATCGCGGCAATCGCGACGAGCAGCCCCAGTACCAACAACATCTCCAACAGCGTGATACCACGGCGGCGGGTCGACATTGTTTTCAGGTGCGTCGTCATTGGCAATGCATCAGCTGGCCGTTGCGACAAGCATTCGCGCCTGACAATTCCCTCTGACGGACTTCAGAATGCTCGCAACAACGATGTTATTGGACCTTGACGTCGTCGTCCGTCCCATCTTGGCCATCGACTCCAAACGACCAGACTTCGAACGAGTCGCCTTCCGATTTGTATTGGTAAGGGCGCGACCACGGGTCGGGCGCGATTTCATTCTCGGCGTAACCGGACCACTTCGTGCTATCAGAAAGATCACCGGGAGCCGTGTGCAGGGCGGCCAATCCCTGCGAAGTCGACGGATAGCTGCCGATGTCGATGTGATACTGGTCCAGCAATTGACCGATGGCGAGGATCTGGACCGTGGCAATTTTTTCGTTCGCCTTGCTTTGGGTCTTCGAATAGTAGACGGTGACCGTGGATCCCAAAATCACCAGGATCGTGAGCACCAAGAGGACTTCCAGCAGCGTAAAACCGTGCGGGCGACGTTTGCGGCGTTTCATAATATTTGACTCCTTAATCTCAACCCATGTGTTCGTTGGTCGTTTTCATTTCGCCAGGTTCCTTCGTTGTGAAACGTAGGGAATCCCGTCTGTCTACAATCTGTTCGTCTAAACGGTCACGCTCATCTTGATCACGGGAAGCAGCAGCGCCATGACGACGATCAGCACGATTCCCGCCAAAATCAGCAACAATATCGGCTCGATCAATCGCACGGCCAGCTCCAACCGCCGTTCGGTGCGGCGTTCCAAGCCGTCGGCGATCTCGACGAGCACCTTATCCAGTGTATTCGATTCTTCCGCCACCGAGATCATCTCGACGACGGTCTTTGGAAAATAGCCCGAGGTCGCCAACGGTGCAGCCAGCGTTTGGCCTGACGAAATGTTCTCCGAAGCAGCCGCGATCGCCTCCGACAAGACTCGATTTCCCGCCGCATCCCGGCTGACTTCGAGTGACTTTAGAATCGGGACGCCGTTACGCAGCATCGTGCCCAGCACGCGGCAGAATCTCGCCACGGCCAGATTCTGGAAAATATTCCCCAGCAACGGAATCTTCAGCTTCCATCGGTCGGCGATCTTACGACCGGCTTCCGTCGCCAGCCGGGCGCGTGCGACAAACAGCCCGATGACGGCGGCCACGAGCATGATCCAGCCATATTGCCGAATCGAAGCGCTGAACCAGAGCAGCCAATCGGTCATGATCGGCAATTCGCCACGCTCGCGAAGACTATCAAAGACACTGGCGAACTTCGGTACAAAGTAAACGATCAGGATCGAGACCACCACGCTGCCGACAACCGTGAGAAAGATGGGGTAGGCAAGAGCGCCCGTCGTGCGGCTTTTCAAGTCTTCGTAGTCTTCGGTGAAGGTGGCGACACGATCGAGCGCTTCTTCCAGAAAGCCGCCTTCGCCGCCCGCTTTGACCATGTTGATGGCCAGCTCGCTGAAGACGCGCGGGTACCGCGAAATTGCCTCGCCAAACGTCGTGCCGTCTTCGACGCGACGATAGACGTCGTCGAGAACTTCCTTGAGCACGACGTGGGACGTCTGATCTCGAATCACACCGATCGAACGCAACAACGGCACGCCGCTGCGCAACAGCGAAGCCAATTGGCTGTAGGTGACGGCCATCGTCTGGCCGCTGACGCGCCGCGTAAACGCACTCTTTTGCGAGGCGGTCTTTTGCTGCAAGATCGCGAGCGGAAAGAGCTGCTGCGACGAGAGATTGGCAACGGCCTCTCGCTCGGTTTGCGCGAACAGCGTCCCCGTGACCTTTTGGCCCTCGAAGTTTCTCGCGGTGTAAGCAAAGTCAGGCATGGTTCGTTCTTGTCACGTGGCCGTTCGCTCCGCGAACGATAATCCAAAACTCCGTCGTTCGCGGAGCGAACGGCCACGTCGTGTCACGCTTTCGCGACTTGTTGATCTCCCTTGGTGACTCGTAAGACTTCGTCCATCGTACTACTTCCGGCCAGCACCTTGCGCCAGCCATCGTCCCGCAAGGTCCTCATGCCAGCAGCCACGGCCGATTGTTTCATTTTCCAGCTGCTGGCGCGATCATGAGCCAACTGCCGCACTTCGTCCGTGGTTACCAACAACTCATAGATACCAAGCCGACCGGCATAGCCGGACCCGCGGCATTCCCGACAGCCCACGCTACAGTAAAGCGGACCGTCCAGCTGATCGAATGGGAAGTCGGGCGGCAGGTCCGCCGGATCGGGCTCGTAGCTTTCCTTGCACTTCGTACACAGCCGACGGATCAATCGCTGAGCCATCACCGCTTCGACGGTGCTGGCGACGAGAAACGGCTCGACGCCCATTTCCACCATCCGAGTGTAGGCACTCGCGGCGTCGTTGGTGTGCAGTGTGCTAAACACCAAGTGCCCCGTGAGCGACGCCTGGATCGCGTTCTCCGCGGTCTCCAGGTCACGAATTTCGCCGACCAGCACGATGTCCGGATCGTGACGGAGGATGCTGCGGAGCGAATGCGCGAACGTCAGTCCAATCTTCGGATGGACCTGGATCTGATTAATCCCTTCCAATTGATACTCGACAGGGTCTTCGGTCGTGATGATTTTGACGTCGGGGCGGTTGATTTCGATGAGCGCGCTATACAGCGTCGTCGTCTTTCCACACCCGGTTGGCCCCGTGACTAAGACGATCCCGTGCGGAATGTCGATCAGCTCACGAAAAGTGTTATAGGTCTCGACCTCCATGCCAAGCTTCTTCAAGTCGAACGACATGGCGCTTTTGTCTAACAGACGCATCACCATGCCTTCGCCATGAATCATCGGGATGACCGACACGCGAACGTCGACTTCGCGTCCCGCAATCCGCAACTTCATGCGACCGTCTTGTGGCAGCCGCTTCTCGGCGATGTTCAATCGCGACATGATCTTCAAACGGCTGACGATTGCCAACGCGAACCGATTGATCTCGGGGGGAACCGGTTGCGTCTGGAGCATGCCGTCGATCCGATAGCGGATCTTCAGCCCGGACGGTTGTGTCTCGATGTGGACGTCGCTGGCACGAGTTTCAAGGGCCTCGAGCAGAATCTCGTTGACCAACCGGACGACCGAGGCCTCCTGGGCCATCTCCGACAGCTCCGAACCGTCCGTCTCGATGGCACTGAGCAGCTCGATTCCGTCTTCATCCGCCGTGGCGAGCATCAGCCCTTCGACCGTCTCGCTGCCGACGCCCAGATGCCGCTTGATCAGCTTCGTGATCTCACTGCGGGCCGCCAGCACGGGGATCACACTCAGGCCGGTCGCCGCACTGACTTCATCAAGCGGATAAAGATCGAAAGGATCCGAAGTCGCGACCACCATCGAGCCATTGTTGCGGCTAATCGGAAACAGCGACTGGCGATGAATCAACTTGTTGGGAAAGCTCTGCAGCAGCGAGAGATCGATATCGACCTCGCTGAGATCGACGTAGTCGAGCCCGACGGCATCGCCCAACGCACGCAACGCCGCCTCTTCGGTGACGAACCCGAGTTCGACAGCCGCCTCGACGATGTCGTCTTGGTTCTGGATGCGGGACATCGACAATTGCCGATCGTCCAGCAAGCCACAGCCAACGAGTATTTCACCAGCTTCCATTCGTTACACCTTCACTCCATGTCGATCGTGGTAGTCGTTCATCGTTGTTCATCGATCGCTAACGCCAGGTACCGCAATCCGCGGCTATCGTGCGGCTACTGCGGCGGCCGTTGTGGTCGTTCACCATCGCCACGCTGGCCTCGGTCGCGACCTCCACCGGGCGGACGATCTTGAAACTCAAACGGATCTCCAACCAGCTCTTGAAACTTCGCTCGTTGCTCCGGATTCAGTTCGGCCAACAGCTTCTCTTGCATCTCGCGGCGCAATTCGGCGATCTTCCTGCCGAACTCCTGGCCGAGTTCGAGTGCTTTATCACGCAAGACCTCGCGTTGTTCGTCCGTCACCGCGAGTTGCTCGCCGACTTCGCGCGAGCCCAACGCACCGAGTCCGCCACCGCCCCGCATCTGGAATTGAATCTCCAACTGCGACAGCCGCTTTCGTTGGTGAGGCAACAGGAACGATAAACCCTCTTCGGTTTCTTTGTTTAAGGTCCGCATGGCCTCTTGAACTTTGTTTTGCAACGCCTCGCGGTCAGCTTCGGCCGCGTCTCGATTGCGAAACTGTTCGGCGAAACCGCTGAACAACTCGCGGCGCCGCTCGTTAAACTGCTCAACTAGCTCACGCGCTTCGTCTTTCTGGTCGTCGAGCAATTCAAGTTCCGCTTGCACGTCCGAGCGTTGCAGTAGTTCCAGCGGTCCGCCACCGCCGAAACCGGGAGGCCCGCCGCCCGATCCGCCGCGCCCGCGACCATCGGGCCGTGGTTGAGCGAACGCTGCACAAGTCAGCAGCGACAATCCGACACACGTCGTTATCAGCAGGCGGTTGTGGATGGATGGCATCTTGGTGATCTCCATTTCTGGAATACCTTTTGACGCAACGGGAAGCTTTGTGGATAGGAATCGCAAGGCGGGATGTGTTGATGCGGGAAAGCGAAGATATCCATTGAACCGATTCGGCACCTGAGAGTTACGGCAAAATGGCACTCATCGTCGGTTTAGGAGGCATATTCGCTGATCCCGGTCACACCGCGAAGTCTTGCTGCTTGCGCGTTTGCCGAGCGAGCCACTTGAATTGCATTGTAGTCACCGCAATCCAGCTTGGGAACGCGCGCCGGCGAGATCGTGCGGTCTGATTTGCCGGATGTGGTGTTTATTGGGAGCCAACCGCCCTGAAAAATGGCGTCTTTCCGACTCCCGCGTCCCTGACGCGTGTGGCCCGGAATCCACTCGGCGTCATCGGGGCGGTTGGTGTTTTTACGGCGAACTCATTGGACTGGGGCTTCTGTCTATCGGCCACGCCCGCTGCTGGGCCGTCCGCCGCCACCACTTGGGGTTCCGCCACCGAAGCCTCCTCGTCCACCAAACGGGCTGCCGCCGCCAAAACCGCCTCGACCGCCAAAGGGACTCGATCCGCCACCCGGACCACCACCGCCACCTTGCAATGCGCGAAAGAACTCGATTCGCTGTTGGATCGCGGACGCGTCGCTCGATGGACCACCGCCCGCTGGATTGGAGCCTGTCGGGGACGAGCCGCTTGGCGAACTTGCAGTCGTCCCGCTCGTCTTCAAGTTTTCGCCGAGCAACGCCGCGAGTGCGGTTTGCACGCTCTTTGGGTTCCCATACTGGACGGTCACGACTTCCATCGAGTCGTCGGTTTCGAGCCCTTCCTGATCCAGCTGTGCGACCAGCATTTCGACTTCGCGGAACAGCGGTTCGGGGGCGGCCACGATCAACGAATTGCTGCGGGTGTCGACGCCCAGTGCCATCTTTGACGGTTCGGCTTCCGCTTGCCCGCCGCCGCGACCGCCACGACCACCGCCTCCACCACCACCGCGAAGCGCTTGGATAAAGTCAGCGGGAGACGGCTGTTGCTGTTGCTGCCGTCCGCCACTCCCCGCAGCACCCGCGATGCGATCGGGATAGATCTGCTTGACAATCGTTGCCATCTGATCCGCGGACATGTACAGAACTGGGATCAGACGCGGCTTGCCCTCGGTTTGAACGTCTTCTGGGCTCGATTCGCGATCGATCACCGGCAGCAGTCGCTCGATCAGAATGAGATCGGCCGGAGCTGCCTGGACGATTAACGCGTTCAACCGGGCGTCAGGCACGATGCTGGCCGAGCCGGCGGTAAATGTGTCGCCGGAGCCGCCGAGCATCCCACCCAGCATTCCGCCGCCGAGATCTCCGAGGACGGACGAGGCCACATCGCCGAGTAGCGAGCCGCCACCACTTGCGGAAGCACCGTTCACGACTTGGTTCAACGTTTCCGCGGCGACATCGGCTTTCATGTATTTCAACCAGAAGACAGTCGGCTCGCTGCCGAGAAACGCAGATTGTTCCGTAAAGCTGCGGAGAAGTGTTTCGAAGTCGTCCAGTGCGTCGAGATCGTTCGAGGCGATTACGAGTCCGTTCGGCGTGACCGAAACGATGATATCACCGCCGAGTTGCGGGCCGCTTGGTTCCGCTTGCGCCTCGGGCGCTGCGTCCTCATCCGTTTCCTGCAAAGTCGCAAACTTAAGGCGGCTCGGCTCTGTTACGTCAGCATTGCCTCGCGACTTCGGTTGTGCGTTAGGAGCAGGTTGCGGATCCTGTGGCGGAGCGGGGGCGGGCGGCTCGGGAGCAGCTGGCATCGGTGGAGCCTGTTGTTCAGCGGCAGAGGGTGTCGCCAACCGACGCTCGCGCAACGTCGAACTGATGGCTGAAGGTGTCACGACGCGGATCTTGTTGTCGCGCATCGTGGGCCAAAAGAGTTCCATGCTCTCCAGCGCCGAGTTCGCGGCCGTTCCGTTCAGCGGCAAAATCCTGATGTTTTGCCGGAGACCCGTCCCATCCGCTTGTGGACCTTCGAGTGCCTCGACCAATTCCTTGACTTGGGCAATCTGAGCGGCGGAACCACGCACCACTAACTTCATCGTGGTCGGATCGCCGTCAATTTTCGGACCATCGCCCGCGGCCTCTTTGTCGTCCATGCCAAACAGCTTGTTGATCGAAAGGATCACTAGCTGCGGGTCCATCTTGTGCAGTTGAATCACTGCGATTTGGTCCGCGTCGCCTTCAAGCTGCTTTAACGTGGCGACGATCGTCGCGTGTTCGGTCGGCCGAGCGAGCGCGATCAATTTATTCGTGACCGGATCGATCGCCAATCGAACGTCCGGCAAGCCGGCCAACAGCGTTGACAGAACCTGATGCACCTGTTCGGGGTCGGCCTTGGTGATCGGGTACGTCATCAGCTGCGGTTGTTCGAGCACTCCGAGCGTGGCACCCTCGCCTACTTTGGCCTCCCGATCGACCATCGGAACGATTTCTTCGAGCTGTCGAATCAAGTCCCGCTCGCCAGTCGCAAACAGCCGTGACGTAAAAGGGTCAATCGCGATCCGAATCTTTTCATTCGAGTTGGCGTCCTCGGGGATATTGAGCAGCGGCCGGGCAATCGCCAGCACCTCTTCAGGACCGACAAACTTCAAATTGATTTCGAGAATCTTTATGGCTCGGCCGGCTTCCGGGTTTTCGACTTGCTCGATCATCTCGCGGATCGTCCGCAGCTTGCCTGCCGTCTCGGTGACCAGGATTTGACTTGCCGTCGGAAACGCGATGACCTTCCCCTGCGGTCCGATCATCTTGCCGATTTCGGTTTCGGCATCGGCCGGGTCCATCTTGGAAAGGTGGAACAGGCACTTCACGATCTCAAAGGAACCTCGTTTGTCGAGGTCGGCAACACTGACAAACTCGACCAACTGCGGCGGGATCTCGTCTTCCAAGTTCATCAACGTCAGCAGCCGCTCGCTCCGTACCAGCGTAAAGCCCTTCAAGAGCAACACGCGATTCATCAGATCAATCGCCTCGGCTGGCGTGTAGGCTCGCGTGTCTCGATAGTTGAAGGTTCCTGCCGGCGGAGCGTCCATTTGCAACGAAAGATCCGCCTCGTCGGCAAACCAAGTCAAGACATCGGACCACGGTTGGTGAACGAAGTTGAATATCAGCTTCACGTCGACGGGCTTAACTGCCACGGACGCCGCATCAGCGGGCGGCTCGAAGTCATCTCCAGCGGCCGGTGCCGGAGGCTTCGCGGGAGTGGCTTCGGGCTTCGGTGCTGGCTCATCTTTCGGCGCGGAAACTACCGCTGCCGGAGGCGGTTCGATCGGCTGCAACTCGCCGTCGCTCAGTCCCGCCAAGCGGTTCCAGTTGGCTCGCTGAGCTTCATTCAGTACGGCCGCCAATTTGCGTTCGTACTCCTGCATCGCGGCCCGGCGTTCGTCCTCGCCACCCTCCGCCAGATCTTTCGCGCGCTGCGCGAGCAATTCGCCGATTTGTAGTTTTTGCTCTTCGGTCAATTCCAACATCTTCGAGAGATCATCATCCGCCAGCGAACTCATTCCGCGGCGTGCGATTCCCATTTGGCCCAGCACCTCTCGCTGCTCGACGGTGAGCAAGGCCACTCCCAATCGCTCCGACTCGGCGACGAACGGTGCGAGCCGAGCGTCGGCTTCCGCCCTGGGAAGGTCTTTCAGCTCGAGTGCCATGTTTAAGGCCTCTCGCTCGCGACGATCGATCAGTTCGAGCAATTTTTGCTTCGTTTCGTCCGACAGCCCCAATCGCTTGCTTCCGTCGTCATCGACGGCGTAAGCGAGCTTGCCGACGAAGGTGGGATCGGCCGCATCTCCGGCTGAGTTCGTGGACAGAATCAGTCCCAGGGCCACGACGACTGCAAGGCACCTATTGCTTCGAGGATTAAGAAACATTTTCAAGTTCTTGTCTCCGGCAGGTTTAGACCCGTGCGGCAAGGTTCAGCCCAAGGAAATGCGTACGAAATCCATACTAATCGGTCTCGTCCGTGTTTCGCTAGAGAAAACAACGCATTTTTGTGAGCGACGCGCACACATTCGCTCGGACACTTCCTTGTGATATCATTAAACGCAAGCGATCAAGTGTTGTTTCGGTTTAAGTTCCCGATCTACCCAATTCAGCCTCTCTTCGTTGCCACCAGGGATCGTTTCATGCCTGTTTCAGGCAAATTCTGCGTCGTTGCTGCGGTCTGTATCTGCTGTAGCGGGATTTCGCATCTGGCGGCACAGACGCCGCGTGCTGTCGATCCGCGCGAATTCGGGCTCGAGATCCCCCCTGGTCCAGTTCGCGAAGGGAACGGCGAAGCGATCGCGACGGCGGATGATGACGGCAATCCGGTGATTGCCAAGCTGTTGGTCGACGTCGGCGATCATCGGATCGTAATCCTCCCTGACGGGCGGTTAATTGCGAAGCACAAGCGAGATGCGGTTGCTACCGAGCGCAAGTTTGAACCGATTGACAAAGAAGCACTGGCGAAACGGCTTTTGGACACCGAGTTTGCCGGATTCAAGACGAACCAGACTCGTCGCTATCTGTATCTGTACAACACCAGCGAAGAGTTCGCGCTCGCAACCAGTCGCATCATGGAGACGATGTTCCCCGGCGTGGCGAATTACGCGAAGGCGCAGAAGATTGAAATCACCGAGCCCGATGTTCCCCTGGTCGTCGTCATGTTTCGCACGGAAGACGAATTCCAGCGGTACCAGCGGATGCCGGCCGGGGTCGTCGCCTATTACAACATCCTCGACAATCGCGTTGTCATGTATGAGGAGTCACGGTTGCGGAGCGTCAAACCCGAACTCGCAATTCAGCAGTCGATCGCCACGATCGCACACGAAGGGGCGCATCAGATCCTCCACAACATTGGAGTCCAGAAACGTCTGTCGCGTTGGCCAATGTGGTTGAGCGAGGGCTTGGCCGAGTTCTTTGCTCCCACCACGTTTGGCAACCGTTTGAGATGGAAGGGCGCCGGTCAAGTCAACGATATGCGGATGTTCGAGCTGGAGTTGTATCTGAAAAGTCGCGAGGCGGATCAGCCGGACGGTCAGATGATTGAGCATACGGTTGTGGCCGGGAGGCTGACTTCAACCGGCTACGCCTCGGCGTGGGCGCTGACTCATTATCTCGCCAAGAACAAACGAGCCAACTTCAATGACTATGTGCGCGAAGTCAGCCAACTTGGCCCGCTCCAAGCCGTCGGCGAAATGGTGCCGCCCGGCGTGGTGCCCGCCAATCTCGACCTGTTTCATAAACACTTCGGTGACGACTTGGGGGACTTAAATACGCGGTTGGTGTTGCATCTCAAGAAGCTGCCTTACTCCGATCCGTTTGCTGAATGGCCACACTTCGTAGCCACGGTCGCGGTGCCCGATGGGCGGCGAGCAAAGCGGGACGCGAACATCTTTCACTCGCCCGACATGGCCGCGAAGTGGATTCAAGAGGCGCTTGAGACCGTCGATGCACAACAGCGATCCGCTGCCGCGACCGATGTGCGGGCGTTTCCGAATCGCGAGATTGCCGCCCGGTATGCGAGACAGTGGCTCGACCAGTGAAAGGCGACTTCCCCTTAGTTCGCGAGTTAAGGCCAAGCCCGAAGCCTGTCGAAGTGTTTCGCCGGTTATCGCAGCGACGGCACTGTTTGTTTCTCGATAGTGCTTTGGAACACGAGACCTTGGGGCGGTACTCGTTCGTCACGGCTGACCCATTTCAGTTTTTAACCGTCGGAGCGGACGAGCAGGATGGGCTCGAGCGAATTGAGTCCGAGTTGGCCGGGCTGCGCTGCGGCACGATTCCGGATCTGCCGCCGTTTCAAGGTGGCGCGGCGGGACTGTTGAGTTACGACTTGTGCCGCAGCTTCGAGCGAGTTCCAACGCCAAACTACGACGAGTTCGCCGTGCCGATCCTCGCGGTTGGCATCTACGATGTCGTCGTCGCCTTCGACCATTTGCAACAGCGCGCGTGGATCATCTCCCAGGGATTTCCTGAAACGGATCCGCGCTTGCGTCGACAGCGGGCGGCGAATCGATTGGCCGAGTTTGCATCTTGGCTCGATGCCGAACTGGGCACGACCAACGTCGGCCGCCAAGCGGTGATCGACCAAATGGATCTCGCGCCGCAGTTCGCTGTCGCGGGAATCGATCACGTCACCAGCGATTTTTCGCGCGATAGTTACCTTGCCGCCGTTCAGCGAGTGATCGACTACATCTACGCCGGCGACGTGTTTCAAGTGAACCTCTCGCAGCGGTTGCTTTGCCGCGCGGCGGGCGATGCGGTTTCACTCTACCTGCGGCTTCGCGAACGAAACGCCGCGACATTCGCGGGTTACTTCGATCTCGGCGACTTCCAAATCGCGAGCGCGTCGCCCGAGCGATTCGTCCAGGTTCGAGACGGTCGCGTCGAAGCTCGCCCCATTAAAGGAACGCGGCAGCGCACCGCGCGGCCCGAAGCCGATCTGTTCGCCGCGGACGATTTGCGGCAGAGCGAGAAAGACCGTGCCGAAAACGTGATGATTGTCGACTTGCTCCGCAACGACCTTTCACGAGTCTGCCGTGCGGACAGCGTTCAAGTCACGCAACTCTGTCAGCTAGAAGTCTATGAGTACGTCCAGCATCTCGTCTCGGCGATTCGCGGCGAGTTGGAGGAAGGCCAGACGGCCCTTGATCTAATTCGGGCGGCATTTCCTGGCGGCTCGATCACCGGCGCGC
>JAQBZB010000439.1 GCA_027622275.1 Planctomycetota bacterium
TTGGGACTGACCGCAATGGGCGTAGAACTTCTGCAAGATTCACGCCTCGGTCAGAACAAACAACACCAGTTGTTGCCGCTGCTGCGGCAGTCGATTTACAGCCGCTTGGCCGGTTATGAAGATGTCAACGACGCCGAGCGTTTGTGCGTCGATCCCGCCATGAGACACGTTGTTGGTGGAAGGGCCAGCCAACCGGAGAAGCCAGCGGCGTCGAGTAGCGAGGTCGGCCGCTTCGAGACCGAGACGCTCAGCACCAAGGGCAACCTGACGGCGTTGATGAATCTCTCCGGCCGCTGGATCGACACGGCCCACCAGCGGAAGCCGCTTCGTGAATTGATTCTCGACCTGGATAGTTCCGTCAGCGAGACCTACGGTCGGCAACAGGGCACGGCTTACAACGGGCACTTCGAGTGCCTGTGCTACCATCCGCTGTTCCTCTTCAACCAGTTCGGCGATTTGGAATACGCCCTGCTGCGGCGTGGCAATCACGCCAGTGCTAAGTTCTGGCGGAGGGTGCTGCTGCCGGTGATCGAGCGTTATCGCAAGTACGACATTCCGAAGTTCTTTCGTGGCGACGCCGCGTTTGCCATCCCCGAGTTGTACGGCTTCCTGGAATCAGAGCAGTTTTCTTACGTGATCCGACTGAAAGCCAACGCCGTGTTGGAACGGGAAATCGAACATCTGCTCGTGCGATCGGTCGGACGACCTTCGTACCAGCCCAAGGTCTTCTATCACAGCTTCCGCTATCAAGCCGGTTCCTGGGATTGCGCGCGCCGGGTGGTGGCCAAGGTCGAGTGGCATCGAGGCGAGTTGTTCCCACGTGTGGGGTTCCTCGTGACCAATCTCTCATGGCGGTCCAAGAACGTGGTCAAGTTCTACAACGGTCGCGGCACGGCCGAGCAGTGGATCAAGGAGGGCAAGAATGCGGTGAAGTGGACGAAGCTCTCCTGCCGCACATTCCGGGACAACCAAGCCCGCTTGCAACTCTTCGCCTTGGCGTACAACCTGGGCAACTTCCTGCGGCGACTGGCGTTGCCGAAACCGGTCCGGCACTGGTCGCTGACGACACTGCGGGAGAAGCTGATTAAGATCGGGGCCAAGGTGACGAGGCACTCGAAGTCCGTGTTCTTTCAACTGGCCGAGGTGGCGGTGACGCGAAACTTATTTGCCGCGATCCTCGACCGCATTGCGCGGCTGGCGCGACCGCCGCCGCTGGTCACGTGACGTGCTCGGGAGTGGATCAAAGAGTGGAACAGGAGATTCCCCACGGAGAAGGTCTGCGCAGAACCAGAGATCGACGCGGGAAAACGCTCCGGAGTTCCCCTTTCTCGTCGCGCGGATTGGGCCGAGCCGGGATGGGAGGCTAAAAAAATGACAGACGGTCCGCACACGTTGGGCGCGGGTATGGGTCGTTGTTAGTATGGAGAGCGTTGCGAGTCTGGATCCGATCCAGGCTCAACTCATCTGGGAAATGTCGGTTGGAAGGACTCCGAGTCGTCTTCATCGAGGAAGATGGTGCGGTCATCGAGTACATGCAGTTCTCCGGCCAACGCACTAGGATCAACTAATGTCCACGATACAACGAATTGTGAGCCGAGTCTCCAAGCCCGTCCGGAAGTGTGGACCGACGGGCAGGGCGATCTGTCCTGCTTGGTTGTGGTCGCGGTGTGCTACCGCGATGGCGATCATGTGTGTGTTGTCCTTCGGGCTCGTCGTGAGGGCTCAAGACCAACCACCGACGCCGGGCTTCCGCGACCGGACGACTGAACTGGGGCTACAACTGGCGAACTCGAAGGCCTGTTGGGTCGATGTCGACAACGACGGCTGGTCCGATCTGTGTGCGGGGGGAGTCGTCTGGCGGAACAACGGCGGCAAGGGGTTCACTAAGTTGGCCGAAGGATTCGGCGAAGTCGTCGCCGCCGATTTCGACAATGACGGATTCGTGGACTTGTTTTCGTGCTCGCCGATCCGCGCGTTTCGCAACAAGGGAGGCCAGGGCTTCGAGCCGATCGAGATACCTGCGCTCCCCAAGTGTGTCTCGATGGGCGGTTGCTGCGGCGACTTCAACGGCGACGGCTTCGTCGATCTCTACGTCGGAGGTTACGAAGACTGGGACGCTGGGATCACGTATCCGGACTTGCTGCTTATGAACGAGAAAGGCAAGTCCTTCAAGTTGGCGTGGAGCGAGGTCCGCTACCGCGCTCGCGGCGTGACCGCCTGTGATTTCGATCAGGACGGCGACTTGGACGTGTATGTGTCGAACTATCGCTTGCAACCGAACGTGCTGTGGCTGAACGACAGCAAGGGGCAGTTCAAGGATGAGACCGCTGCCCGCAACGCCGTGGGTACGTCCCCCGGTTTCGATGGCGGCCATTCCATCGGCGCGGCGTGGGGCGATTTCGACAACGACGGCAAGTTCGATCTGTTTGTCGGCAACTTCGCTCATGTGGATGGTCGCGGGGATCAGCCGAAGTCGCGATTCCTCCGCAACCTCGGAGCGGAGAAAGGCCACAAGTTCGAAGACCGCGGCCCGTGCGGAGTCTTCTACCAGGAGTCGTATGCCAGCCCGAGCGCGGGGGATTTTGACAACGACGGAGACCTCGATTTGTTCTTCACGACGGTCTACGGCACGGCTTCGTTCGGCCGCCCGAACAACCCCGTGCTGTTTCGCAATGACAGCGGTTTCGTGTTTGCCGATGCGACGCCCGCAGCCAAGCTGACATCGCTGCCACCAACATACCAGGCGGCTTGGGCAGACTTCGATCACGATGGCGACCTCGATCTCGTCACCGCCGGCAAGTTGTTTGAAAACACGACTCCGAAACGGCACTGGCTGGCACTGCGTCTCGAAGGGGACGGGAACGCCGTCAACCGATCCGCAATCGGAGCTCAAGCCCGCATCTCATTGCCAAACCAAACGCTCGCGCGGCAGGTTGAAGCTGGAACCGGCGAAGGAAACCAAAACGATCTGCTGCTGCATTTCGGACTCGGCGATCACGCCCAGCCGGTGCGTCTGGAAATCCGGTGGCCGAACGGCAAGCTGCAGTCAGTTGAAAACGTCGAGATCAATCGCTCAACGACGGTCCGCTTCGGCGGCGAGCCCTAAACCCCTGACGATGCGTACCTGCGAGTTCTCTCCATGCGAAGTCTTGATCTGGCCGTGATCGGGTTGTACGCACTCACCATGCTGGCGATCGGGAGGTATTACAAGCTGCGCGTGCAGACGGCGGACGACTATCTGCTCGGCGGCCGCACGATGAGCCCGCTGATGATCGGGCTATCGCTGTTCGCCACGTTGACCAGCACGCTGTCGTACCTGGCGCTGCCCGGCGAGATGATCAAGAACGGGCCGATGATGTTCGCCCAGGCAGCGGGTTTTCCCGTCGCGTACCTCATCGTCGGTTGGGTGTTGATACCGCGGTTCATGCGGCAGCAGGATGTCACCAGTGGTTACGAGTTGCTTGAAAAGCGCTTGGGGCTTTGCGGCCGCATGCTCGGCGCGACGATGTTCATGACGCTCCGCATCGTCTGGATGGCGGCCATTCTGTATGCGACGACGAACAAAGTCCTCGTGCCGCTGTTGGGGCTGGATCCGTCCTGGTCGCCGTACATCTCGGCGGCAATGGGTCTCATCGCGCTGGTTTATTCGGCGGAAGGGGGCATGCGAGCCGTCGTGGTGACCGATGCCATGCAATCGCTCATTATGTGTGCCGGAGCGGTAGTCGTGGTGGCCATCGTCACCACCAATCTGGGAAGCGTCGCCGCCTGGTGGCCGACCACGTGGGCGGCTCACTGGCAGGAGCCGGTCTTCTGGTTTCAGGCCGACATGCGTGTGACGTTCATGGGGGCGTTTCTGAATATGGTCGTCTGGACGATCTGCACCTGCGGGGCCGACCAGATGGCCATCCAGCGCTACCTGTCGACACGCGACGCCAAAGCAGCGCGACAGTCGTTCGGCATTCATCTGCTGACCGAAGTCTTGATGGCCGCACTGTTGGCCCTCGTCGGCCTGGCGGTGCTCGGCTATTTCACCGCTCATCCGGAAGGACTTGGAAATCCGGCGGCCCTGGTCGAACAAGCCGATGAATTGTTGCCGCGGTTTGTGGTGACGATGTTGCCGGGCGGACTGGCAGGTTTGGTGATCGCCGCGATGCTGTCGGCCGCCATGTCGAGCCTGTCGTCGGGGATGAACTCGGCGAGCGCGGTCATCACCAGCGACTTCATCGGCCGGTTCCGGTCGGTCAAGTGGACGCCGCACGAGGAAATTCGCGTGGCCCGCTGGGCGTCTATCGGCATCGGAATTTTAGCGGTGCTTCTGAGCATGTACGTCGGCCAATTGGCGACCAACTTGCTGGAACTGTGCATCAAGGTCGTCAATCTACTGACGGCGCCGCTGTTCGTACTGTTCTTCCTGGCGCTGTTTGTGCGGTGGTCCACGCCACTCGGGGGCATCGCCGCGACGATCGCCAGTATCACCGTGGCCGTGGGAATTTCTTTCTATAAATGGGGCGGACTGGAGTTTCTCTGGACGGCCCCAGCTTCGCTGCTGGCGGGAATTGTGGTGGGCGCCGGCGTCAGCCTGATTTCGCCACGAGCAATACCAACGGAAAAAGTCATCTCCTGAAGTCATTCATTGGAGTTTTCCATGTCATCGAGAGTCGTCTATTTCAATGGTCAATTCGTGCCGGAAGCCGAGGCCCGGGTTTCGATCTTTGATTCCGCCCTCATGTACGGCGACATGGCCTTCGAGGTAACACGCACCTACAACCGTCGGCCATTCAAGTTGCGCGAGCATCTCGATCGGCTGTACGGTTCGCTCAAGTTGTTGGAAATCGATTGCGGCTTGTCCATCGACGAGATGGAACGCATCACCCTGGAGACGCTCGAACGCAACCAGTCGACGGAATCTTCCGACATGGACTGGCAGATCATGCACGACGTCTCGCGCGGGCCGCTGGACGTTTACCGCACGGCGTTTCCCGATTCAAGAGATTGCTCAGGGGAGTTATCGCCAGAAGCAGCCACCGGCGATCCAAGGATCGGGTTGGGTGGTCAAGAGTCTGGAGGCTTCGTTGTGGGCCTTCCACAATGCCGAGTCGTTTGAGGATGCCGTGTTGAAGGCCGTGAACTTGGGCGACGACGCCGATACAACCGGGGCCATCTGCGGGCAATTGGCCGGAGCATGTTGGGGCGAGTCTGGCATCTCGGAATCGCTCAGGGCGGGTCTGGCACGGATGGATATGCTGGAAGCGGCGATGGAGGGAATAGTTAGAGGGTGAGCGGCGTCATGTACTTTCAGGCGTGCATTGGGGGGACTGAGATATGGGAGACCAATCAAGACGTGTGAATCTACCGGGTGCATGGAAACATTCGGCAAACTCCATCCAGATTTCGCCAGATGGAACGCTGGTCGCAGAATTGTACGACTTCAGTGGCGATCGGGACGAAGCTTGGGGAATAAAGATTGCAAAGGAGAATCAATCACAGTTGCTCACTCACTTGTTACAAGAGTCCACGTTTCGGGGTCATACCAGTGAAGGATCGGCAGAGGATCAACTTCTTCAGCTTTTACCGTTATTTC
>JAQBZB010000440.1 GCA_027622275.1 Planctomycetota bacterium
CACGGGAATTTGTGGCGGCTGGAAGCCACCACTACGTCCGATTGTTTCGCCAACTGAGTGACATTGGGCTCACGCCCACCGCTCGCCACATCGACTCTCGGTCAGACATTCGACCCGGCGAGCCAAGCGGTGCTGAAGGCGGCTTGGAAGTTGTAGCCGCCGATGGGGCCGTCGAGATCGAGGACTTCGCCAGCTAGAAATAGATTCGGCACGAGTTTGCTTTCCATCGTGCGGGAATCGACTTCGCGGAGCGAGACACCGCCAGCGGTCACTTCCGCCTTCTTAAAGCCGCGAGTTCCGCTGACGGGAATGCGGATGCGCTTGATGGCCTCGACGATTTGACGTCGAAGTTGCTTCGACAGTTCGGCGGCTTTCAGCTCGGCGTTGACGCCCGCCTGTTCAAGTAATGCCTCGCCTAGCCGGCGTGGTACGAATCGCGAGAGCATTCCGAGCAGCTGCTTCTTTCCATCACTTGCCGCCTCGCTCGCCAACTCGGCTTCGATTTCATCGGCACTCTTGGTGGGCAGGAAGTCGCATTCGAGATCGAGTGATGTCGGTTCGGGATGACCGGTGATGGTGCGGCTGGCATCCAGCGCCACCGGGCCCGATAACCCAAAGTGCGTGAACAGAAATGATCCACGGCGCTGGTCCAAGGGCTTGTTCTTGTGCTTCTGTTTCGTTCCGCCGGAAACCAATGCTCGGTCGCTAACGACGACTCGCAAGATGACATCAGCAATGGTCATGCCTTTCAAACCGGTGACCCATGTGGAGTTGGTAGTAATCGGTGTGAGGGCTGGCCGGGGCGGCACGATCGTGTGTCCCAGTTCGGCCAGCCAGCGGTAAGCGTCACCAGTTGTGCCACAGCCAGGATATGACTGCCCGCCGGTTGTGATGATGATGGCGTTCGCGTCGTACTCGCTCGTCGGTGTGACCAGCCGGAAGCCATCGTCTGTCTTTGAAAGACCGACGAGCGGTTCACCAAGACGCAGTTCGCAGCCGCTGCGATCGAGTCGTCGCACTAGCGCCGCCAGGACATCCGTCGCGCGATCGCTTTCGGGAAAGACCTTGCCTGTCTCTTCGACCTTCGTCGCAACGCCTTCGGCCTCGAACAACGCGACTAGATCCGCGGGGCTCAACGCGGCGAGCGATGAATGCAGAAAGCGGCCTTGGTGACCGTAGGCTGCGACGATCCCGCGCGCATCGGTGTGGTGTGTGATGTTGCAGCGTGTGCCGCCCGACATCAAGATCTTGGCACCGGGTTTGCGGTTCTTTTCGAGCAGCAGCGTTCGTCGCCCGCGCTCTGCCGCTCGGATCGCTCCCAATAATCCCGCCGCTCCCGCGCCTACCACGATCACGTCCCAACGCATGTTCGATTTCCTGGGTTGACGACGTGGTGTGCCGGCGAGCGACCGTTCGTTACTTAAGCGGTGGCCAAGCCGTCGGCTCGCCGTTTGTCGTCAAGACATGAATCTCGTGGATGCCGCTGAGCTTCGGATTGACGTACTCCCAGACGACTTGCTTGTCGCGGGTCACTTCGAAGACCTTGGCCATCTCAGGATTTCGCTGACCGTAACTACAGATGATCGTGTTGCCGTAGGCCAATCGCTGGCCGCCGCAGAGGTCGGCGAACCGGCCGCCGACGTCGGCATTGTCGACTCGCCAAACAACTTCGCCCGCCTTGTTGAACTCGACGGTCTTGTCGCCGTGCGTCAGATTGACGAGGAGATTGCCGGAAGCAAGTTCGATCGCCGTGAACGGCCAATTCTCAGCCTTGCGCCCTCCCAACTCTTCCAAGTCGGTCTTGATGATCCGCACGACCTTCCCGTCCGGTGCATACTCCTTGACGGCGAACGCGAGCAGATGGGGCACAATGTAGTTGTCGTTGGGAAGCTTGCGAGCCATCCGTGTTTGCATGTGCGCGTTATCCGAGTCCGGCTGCAAAGGCACGTCAACGACGACCGTGCCGTCGTGCGTCACTTCCAACAAGCGCGGTTGGGGGCCTCGCTCGACGATCATCGTGTTGCCATTTGGCAGACGAACAACCGTGCCGAGTTCTTTGTTGATCGAACTGAGCGTGTACTGAAAGACCACCTTGCCGTCGCGTGTGTACTCCTTGCCCTCGCGGCCATCCGAAACCAGAATGTTGCCGCTGGGCAGAACGAAACCGTCCCGCGAGCGGCCCGGCGTCTGCCAGACGATGCTGCTGTCCTCGCCGATGATGGCCGTCATCGAGCCGGTGACGAGGAACGAGTGTTGGATGCCGCCGTCACTGACTTGTTTGCCAAACGCGTCTGCGTCTTGCGCCTGCGTGGTGGTGTGCGGGAGCAGCAACGACTGGACGGCGTACAAGAGGCCAACGGTTACCGCTCGGTGGAGGGCAGTTTTCATGCGGCGAGTTACTCTGCTTTGTGGGATGTTTGTGGAGCTGCGATAGCACACAGACATGTCGCCTGCTGCGCCAGTCAGCATCTTACACTGGTTCCGTCGCCCTGGCATGGGACCGCTTCTGCTAAACCCATTTATCGTAGATAATTCACTTCCTTCCGGCAGAACCGCACACGCCCTCGGCTGTTTCCTCGATGCCACTGATCACGATCCGCGACCTGAGTATTCGCTTTCGCGGCCCCGCTCTGCTCGACGGCGTTGATTGCACGATCGAACCGGGCCAACGGATTGGTTTGCTAGGTCGAAACGGGGCGGGCAAGACAACGTTCATGCGGATGCTGCGGGGCGACGTCCAGCCGGACAGCGGGCAGATCATGTTCGCCCCCGGAACAAAAGTCTCGCTGTTGCCGCAAGACGTTCCACAAACTGTTCGAGGTAGCGTCGCATCGGTTGTTGCCGAGGGAATCGACTTGGAGCCAGACGACGATGAACATGGTGCCCAATGGCGTTCACAGCACCAGGTCGATCAGATTCTCTCTCGAATGGAACTTGATCCCGATGCGGATTTCGAGCTGCTGTCTTCCGGCATGAAACGCCGCGTGTTGTTGGCTCGATCGCTCGTGTCCAACCCCGATCTGCTGCTGCTTGACGAGCCGACGAACCACTTGGACATCGAAGCGATTGGCTGGCTCGAGGACTTCCTCAGTCGTTGGAATGCCACGCTGCTGTTTGTTACGCACGACCGGATGTTTCTCCGCAAGTTGGCGACTCGGATCTTGGAAATCGATCGTGGCCGGTTGTTCGATTGGTCGTGTGACTACGATACGTTTCTGCGCCGCAAAGAAGAATCACTCGCCGCGGAAGAGAAGCAAAACGCACTCTTTGACAAACGGCTTGCGGAAGAAGAAGTTTGGATCCGGCAAGGCATCAAGGCGCGTCGCACTCGCAACGAGGGACGTGTGCGGGCATTGAAGGAGTTGCGCGTCGAGCGAAGTGAACGGCGTTCCGTCGTCGGCAAAGTGAACTTGAAGATCCAAGAGGGGAAACGGAGTGGTAACCTGATCGCCGAGGTGGAGGGCGTCTCATTCGCTTACGACGACAAAGTGATTGTCCGTGACTTCTCGACAACGATTATGCGCGGTGACAAGGTCGGGCTGATGGGACCGAACGGAGTGGGCAAGACAACGCTGTTACGCATCTTGCTCGGTCAGCTCGCGCCGCAACAGGGTTCTGTTCGGACCGGGACGAACGTCGAGATCGCTTACTTCGATCAGCTGCGCGAACAGTTGGACGAAGAGAAAACGGTGCTGCAGGATGTCGGCGAGGGAAGCGACTCGGTCGGCGTTGGCGAAAGCAAGCAGCATGTCATCGGATACCTGCAAAAGTTCCTGTTTACCCCGGAGCGGGCTCGCACGCCGATTCGATTTCTGTCGGGTGGTGAACGCAATCGCGTGCTGCTGGCGAAACTGTTTTGCAAACCCGCCAACGTCATTGTCCTCGACGAACCGACGAACGACTTAGACACCGAAACGCTCGAGATGCTTGAAGAGCGTTTGGTCGAGTTCCCAGGAACTGTGCTGCTGGTCAGTCACGATCGGGCGTTCTTAAACAATGTTGTGACCAGCACGATTGTCTTTGAGGCCGGTGGCGCGAGGGAGTACGTCGGCGGCTACGACGACTGGTTGCGGCAACGGGCGTTGGCGGAGGCAAGTGGCTCACCACGCGACGCGAAGGCGAAAGATGCCAAGCTGGCGGCGACGGGCAAGGATTCATCCAACGGGAGCAAGTCGGGCAAGCGGCGCCTGAGTTACAAAGAGCAGCGAGAACTCGACGGAATGCCAGCGGCGATCGAGCAACTCGAAGCTGAAGTTTCCGAAGTCCATCAGCAATTGGCCGACCCGACGTTCTATCAAAAACCGGGCGACCGAATCGCGGATAAGCAATCGGAACTGAAAGAGCTGGAGGGGAAACTGGCGGCGGCGTGCGCGCGGTGGGAAGAGCTGGAGCAACTCGCTGCGTCGACCTGAGCTTATTAGCGGCGATCCTTCAGCTTCGACCCAAGCTGTGATAGGACCAACAGCGATTGGGCCGCTCTCACGCGGACATCGATGTTTTCGTGATCCAACAGCGAAATCAACGCCGGTCCCGCACTAATTGCTTTCGCATCGCCAGCAAATGTTGCGGCGTAAGTTCGAATTGCCGGATCATCGTCATTCAGATTCGCGACCAGTGCGCGAAGTCCTGCCGCGTCGCCAAGCGAAGCGAGCGAGTGTTCGTTGTAGGCTCGCGATATTGCGTCGGGAGCCGACTCGACATTCTGGCGGAGTTGCGGGATATCCGACGCGTCGCCGATTCGTCCCAAGATCCAGGCCGCAATCTTTCTCGTCTCTGGATCGGCGTCGGACAACCTCACGCGCAGTTGCTTCATCGCTTTCTTGTTTCCGCCACGCGCCAACGCGGCCGCAGCCATCAAGTGCAGATTCATGTTGTCGGTCTGCATGGCGGCACGCTTCAACGCCTTCCCGTCTCCAATCTCGTTGACCTTGTACAGGCTCTCGGCAGCATGAACGTGGCCGTAGGGATCATCGCCGGCCAGGACGTCGAGCATGATTTGCGCCTTGGCGCGATCGCCGGCTCGGACGAGTTCTCGCGCCAAGCCGCATCTTCGCTGGTCGTCTTTCTCCAGCGGCAGTTTCGGCTCGAGATGCGCTCGCACTTCGTCGCCGTGTCCGGCCAGTGTCAGACCTTCCGCCGCGTGAATGGATGGCCAAAACTCGTCGCTCGTCATGCCGTCACGCAGCGTCTTCAGGCAGCGGGCGCGCAGTTCGTCCGACAACTGCAACGAATCTTCGGCGGCTGCCAGCCTTCCCGAGACGCATTGAACAGCAACGAGAAGCAGCGAACATCGCCATCCGAACGCGAACCGATTCGAAATACGTGGCATAAGTAGGACTCCCGTAGGCAACGAACTTGCTGATCAAGACCGACAGGAGACTACTATACTCGACGCGGGCGAACTTGGCAGCTCTTTGGCGAGCGGTGGGCGCGAGCCCAATTCCACTCAGTTCGCGAAGCAATCGGACGTAGTGGTGGCTTCCAGCCGCCACAAATTCCCGTGAAATCACGTGGCG
>JAQBZB010000441.1 GCA_027622275.1 Planctomycetota bacterium
CCCAATTCTTTGTTGTCCACCAAGAACGGCCGAGCTGGTTTCTGACGCGTGGCTTGGGTGTACCGACATAGTACCCACCGCGTGCCATCCAGCGACGGGCCGCTGCCGGGAACCAACGCATGGACATGTGCATGATGTCCCAATCGCTGATTCCAAGTGTGCAGCACCATCGTCGACGCCGCTGGCATCCCGCACTCCTGACCGATCGATCGCTGAACGGATCAAGAACGGATCAAGGGGGTCAGGCGTCTTTAACGTCAAAGACGCCTGACCCCTTTGATCCGTCCGACCCCTTTGATCCGTCCGGCCAATCACCACTCCGGCAATTGTCGAGCCTGTTCCGGACAGGTCTTTGGTGTAGCTGTGGATCACGAAATCGGGGCGTTCGTTCGGATCGTCCCGTTGTAGCGGCTGGATCAGAAAGGGCGTGCCGACCGTGGCGTCGAGAATCACGCGCAGCCCACTGGCATGTGCCGCTCGGCAGATCCCCGGCACGTCGAGTGTGTAGCCGTGTGGGTTGCAGGGCGACTCGATGTACACGTACGCCTTGCGACCTTCGGCGAAGCGATCGGCGTACTTCTGCTCGGCTCGCTGCCAGCACTGTTCGAAATCGCTTGCGCCGTATCCGGCAAACGTCTCGACACCGATTCTCAAGTTGGAAGGTTTGGCGTACCAATCGTGAATCAGCTGATGGGCACCGCCGTAGACATGGCGGCTGCTGATCAAAACGTCGTCGCGGCCCAGGACATGGGCCAGCACGCCGTCGATGGCCGCCATCCCGCTGTTGAAGTTCCAGGCGAAGTATTCGGTGGCGTACGGGCCGGCTTCGATGTCCACAATGAAATTAGCCAGCGACACGGACGTCGGATTGAGCAGCCGCGAATAGATTTCCAGCAGCAGTTCTTTGCCCTGAAAAGCGTCGGCGATCCATTCGGCACAGGCATAGACGTAGGTCGCGGTGCGAGCAATAACGGGCGTGGCGGAAAAGATCGCCGTAACGTTATCGAAAACCGCATACGGTCCCTTGGCCGATTGTGTCTGGTAATTCAGTTCCAGCGCCTGATAGCTGCGGCGAAACGGGGTTTGCAACGTGTCGAGCAGCTTGGCCGTTTGAAACGAGAGAAACTTCTTGGCGTTGAAGTAAGCAATCCGGTCGGAGCGATCGAGGCTGCCGATGGACTGCTGCGTCAAACGCCACAGGGCTTCCGCATCGGCGCTGGCTTCGTACAGCCGGTGGGCGATGCTGGCGAGCGCGCGGCCGTGGTCCGTCGCCGGATTGATCCCGAAGTGCGCAAGTTGTTCCGCCACGAGTTGATCGGCGTTGTCGGCCGCCGTCGTATTGCGCCGCGGGGAAAGATTCCGCATCGCGGCCAGCGCTGTGTCGTCGGTCTCGGACATGCCAGTCGCTTCTCCGTGGCATTTAGAAAGTGATGATCAACAACTTCCCGATTTGAGTTTCGGGAGGGCGAGGCTCCCGCCGAGCTAGCCGGGGAAAGGCTCGGCAGGAGCCTCGCCCTCCCAACTCGACCTCCCAACTCGGCCTCGCAATTCGCCCTCGCAATTCGCCCTCGCAATTCGGCCTCCGGGAATTCTTCTTAGTTGACGTTCTCTATCCGTCGCCGATTGTAACAGGTCAGCGACCTGCCGGTCTCAAGCATGCTCGGTGTTATCGCGTGAAAGAGGCTGAATTGTCCTATCAAACCAGCGATTGTGCGAAATCGTGGCGGCGAGTGCTTCGTCCGATTCGGGACGAACCTCTGGATAGACGATCACGCACGCCCCGATGGTCGTGCCGCCAACTCGTTACGAACTCTTTACGTACGGTGAGACCGCAACTCGCTAAAATCAGTGAGTTCGCCGAAAGTAACGACATTCGCAAACAACTTGGAAACCGACACCGGTCCATCATCGTCTGCTCTAACAAGAGATCTTCGGTTCAGAGCCAATCCAAAGTCGGGGAGGAATCAAATGACGCGACATCTCAATTCAATCGCCTTGGGTCTAGTCTTGGGATTGTGTGCCACGGCGGTTCACGCCCAGGGATTGTTGGTGGTCATCGATCCCGACCAGCCAGTGCCGTTGCCACGCCCAATCGTCGAACCCCGACAGACACTTCCGCCGACTGCATACAAGATCAAAGAATTGGCAGTCCAGGCAAAGCTGGTAGACCAAGTAGCCCGCGTGCAGGTGTCACAATCGTTCGTCAACACCGGCAGCCAGCAATTGGAGGTCAGTTTCATCTTCCCGCTGCCCTATGACGGCGCGATTGATCGGCTGACGTTAATGGTTGACGGCAAGGAAATCCCCGCGAAGTTGTTACCGGCCAAACAAGCCCGCAGTGTTTATGAGTCGATTGTCCGCAAGAACAAGGATCCGGCTCTGCTGGAATGGATGGGGACGGGGATGTTCCAGACGAGCGTGTTCCCGGTTCCGCCTGGTGACGAGCGGAAGGTGACGCTGAACTATAGCCAGCTGCTGCGCACCGATCATGGCCTGACCGACTTTCTCTTTCCGCTCTCCACGGCCAAATACACGTCGCATCCGGTCGAGAAGGTCGATTTCCAAGTTTCGATCGAGAGCGGGATCGAGATCAAGAACGTCTACAGCCCGACGCATTCGATCGACATCCAACGTCGCGACGCCCACCACGCCGCAGTGAGCTTCACCGTCCAGAACGTCATCCCAACGGGCGACTTCCGGCTGTTCTTCGATGTGGGCAAGGGCAAGTTCGGGACGAGCGTCGTGAGTTATCGCCCCGATGCCGGCGAGGACGGTTACCTGTTGTTGCTGGCCAGCCCACAGTTCAAAACGCCCGCTGCCGAGCGTGCGAAAAAAACGGTTGTCTTCGTCGTCGACCGATCGGGCAGCATGGAGGGCGAGAAGATCGAGCAAGCTCGCGCGGCGGTCAAGTACGTGTTGGAGCACCTGCGCGACGGCGACCTGTTTAACATCGTGGCCTACGATTCGGTCGTCGAATCCTTCCGGCCGGACTTGCAATTGTACAACGATCAAACTCGCCAGGAGGCGCTGGGATTTATCCAGGGCCTGTACGCCGGTGGCGGAACGAACATCGACGGTGCTCTCAGCACGGCCTTGTCCCAGCTGAAGGATCGCAGCCGACCGAACTTTGTGCTGTTCTTGACCGACGGCCAACCCACGGTCGGCGAGACAAACGAATCGAAAATCGTGACAACTGCGACGAAGCGCAACGAGCTACATGCTCGTATCGTCAGCTTCGGTGTCGGCTATGACGTGAACAGCCGCTTGCTCGACCGCGTCTCGCGCGAGAACCACGGCCAAACGGAGTACGTCCGCCCTGACGAGGACATCGAAGTCTACGTCAGCCGGCTCTATTCAAAGATCAGCTCGCCGGTGATGACGGACGTGGCGGTGAAATTCGACTTCGACCAGCTGCGTGCCGAAGAAGGCGATCCGATCAGCCGCGTTTTTCCCAAACAAGTCAACGACGTCTTCGAGGGCGAGCAGTTGGTGCTGGTCGGCCGCTACCGAAAGACGGGACTTGCCAAGGTCACGATTACGGGAGTGGTCGGCGACACGAAACAGACCTTCGATTTCCCCGCGAAGCTGGTGGACAGCAGCCCGGACGAGTCGTACGCCTTTGTCGAAAAGCTTTGGGCCATGCGCCGCATCGGCGAGATCATTGACGAACTGGACTTGGTCGGCACCAACGATGAACTTGTCAAGGAGTTGGTCGCCCTGTCAACCAAGCATGGGATTCTGACTCCTTACACGTCGTTCCTGGCCGACGAAACCGCGCGGGCTGATCTGGCGCTGTCGACGTCGACAGTCAACGCTCGAAGACTGCTCGGCAGGCTCCAAGAGTCCGACGGACAAGCCGCGTTCGCGCAGCGCTTCGCAAAGAAGGCTCTGCAGGAAGCGGCGCAGCCGTCCGACCTGCTCACATACGATGCAGCGTCTGCTGCCGCTGGCGGCGGCGGCTTCGGTGGCGGAGCTAAATTCCGCGACATCGACAGTGACGAAGAAGTCTATGCGTCAGGACTGCGGAACATCGGCAACTATTCGCTCTACAGTCGCGGCAAACTCTGGTGCATGCCCGCAACCGCCAAGCTGGATGTGACGAAAGACATGGACAAGATCAAAGTCATCATGCGGTTCAGCGACGACTACTTTAAGCTGGTTAAAGAAAACAACGCGGTTCAAAATCAACTGCTTTGCAGCCAGAACGAAGGCGAAGAACTGTTGGTCGAACTGCGCGGTCAAACCTATTGGGTGAAGTAGAGGAAATCATGAGCAGTCGAACGGTACTTCTAGTAACGCTGTGTGTTCTCCTCGTGGGGACGCACGCCTTGGCGGATGAGCCCTCGAAGGCCAATGAACTGCAAACCGAGTCCGAGATCCTCGCAGCAGCCCGCGAACAAGGACTCGATTGGCTGACCAAGAACCAGGCACCCGACGGCTCGTGGGGTAAGTCGTATACCATTGCGGTGACGAGCTTCGCCTGCCTATCGTATCTCGGTGCCTCGGACGAGCCTTACATCGGCGCGCGCGGTCGCGGATTGGTGAAGGGCTTGCAGTTCCTCATCGCCAACCAGCGCGATGGTCAATTCACTGCCCAAGGGCACACGTGGATTCACGGCCAAGGCTTTGCCACGCTGGCCTTGTCCGAGGCCTACGGTCGCTCGTTGTTCGCCAAGACCAAGCCGGATATCGACACGCAGCAAATCCGCGACATCGCCGGCCAGGCCGTGCAAGTCATCGCCAACAACCAATCGACTTCGGGAGGTTGGTGGTACACGCCCGGTTCGCCCGGCAGTCATGAAGGCTCGACGACCGTTTGCGCGGTCCAGGCGTTGGTGTCGGCGAGCAATTACGGCCTCGAGATCGACAAGAGTGTCTTGGCCCGCGGGTTCGAATACTTGAAGCGATGCCAGAACGAGGACGGCGGCTTCGACTACAAGCTCGGCGATGCCCAGAGCATGAAGGAAGGAACCGCCGGTGGTGTCGCCACGTTGGGCCTGATGAAGAAGTTCGACTACTCGGTGATGATCAAAGGGTACAACTTCTTGTTGAAGATCACGCCAGCGACGATCAGCCAAGGCCAGTTCCCTTACTACGGGCAGTTTTACGGGTGCATGGGAATGCACTTGCTGCGACAAGAGTTTGGGGGCGACGAGGCTTATCGCGAGAACACCAGCCAGTACATCGCGGCGGCGCACAAGGACATGCTGTCCTGGCAGCAGGAGGATGGTGCGTGGCCACCGAAGGGCTGGGTCGCCTCCAGCGAAGGCGAGGCATACGGCACGGCCTTCGCCACACTCCTGCTGTCCGTCCCTGAAAGCCGTCTCAGCATCTATAACCGCCGGCCGCCAAAGCTGCCTTAGAAACTGTGGACAAACTAACTCCTGGAGGGCGATTTGGGAGGGCGAGGCTCCCGCCGAGCCTTTCCCCGTATGGCTCGGCAGGAGCCTCGCCCTCCCGAAACTCAAATCGGGAAGTTGTTGA
>JAQBZB010000442.1 GCA_027622275.1 Planctomycetota bacterium
TCGGCGGGAGCCTCGCCCTCCCAATTCGCCCGCCAGGAATTAGTTTGTCTACAGTCTCTTAGTGTGTTATCCGAACTTTTAGCTGGAACGATGCACAAGCGTGTGTTCGGAAAGGGATGTTGAATAGCCCTTCCACGAGAAAGCAGACGCGTCATGTCGCGCACCGCGAAGATTAACCGCAAGACGAACGAAACGGAGATCTCGCTCGAACTGAACCTCGACGGCAGCGGCACCGCGCAGATTCAAACGGGCGTCGGCTTCTTCGATCACATGCTCGAGCTGACGACCCGTCACGCGGCCATCGACCTGAGCGTCACGGCCAAAGGCGATCTGCAAGTCGACCAACATCATACGGTCGAAGATGTTGGCATCTGTTTCGGACAAGCCATCAAACAAGCGCTGGGCGACAAGGCCGGGATTCGCCGCTACGGCCATTTCACGCTGCCGATGGAAGAGACGTTGGTCACGACCGCCATCGACCTGAGCGGACGGTACTTCATGGTCTTCGACGCGGACTTTCCGTCGCACAAGATCGGCGACTTTGACAGCGAGCTAGTCGAAGACTTCTGGCAAGCCACCGCCGCCAATGCGTTGGCGAATCTGCACGTTGTTCTGCATCACGGCCGCAACAGTCATCACATCAGCGAAGCCATCTTCAAAAGCGCGGCCCGCGCCTTGCGAATGGCCGTCGAGCCCGATCCGCGGATGCCGGGAGTACCCAGCACCAAGGGGACGCTGAGCGAATGAGAACCCCCCACTGAGCTCTGCACTTCATGCGAGTTGGAATCTTCGCCGATACCCACGACCATCTCGACAACATTCGCCTGGCGGTCGCTGAGTTCAACCGTCGCGGATGCGAAGTGGTGATCTTCGCCGGCGATCTGGTTTCGACCTTTGCGATTCCACCGCTGCGCAAGCTGAATTGTCGGATGATCGCCAGCTTTGGCGACAACGAAGGGAACAAGGTGGGCATCCGCGGCGGCATGACGATCATCGGCGAGATCGGCGATCCGCCCTTTTGCTTTCGGCTGGGTGATGGAACGCGAGTGTTGCTCACGCATCAACGCGAGCTGATCCGCGGAGCGGTGGATGGCGCGGACCTTATCGTCTATGCCCACACGCACAAGCCCCGCATCCACCGCGACGAAGCCGACCGTCTCTGGATCAATCCCGGCGAGACAAGTGGTTGGACGTATGGAAAACCGTCAATCGTGATCTTGGATACCGATCCGATGGATGCGGAAATCGTGTGGTTGAAAGACGACTCCGCGTCGCGTTAGTTTCGAGAAGACTCCTACGCGCGATCGGCGTGACTACATGCCGAGCCACTGTTGCGCACCAAAACGGAGGATCAGCAAGACTGCCAGCACTGCCTCGCGCGCGTTGAGTTTCGTTTGACCAAGCTCGCGATCGATGAAGGTGATCGGTGTCTCACCGAAGCGCGTGTGTTGGCGATGGAGCCGCCAGAGGATCTCTTCGACGTACGAGTAGCCGTGTGAGCGGAATCTGTCGAAGTCGAGTTCGCGGAGCTTGGAGACTCGGTAGCAGCGAAACGCACCGCTGCAGTCATTCACGCGAAGGCCGAGCATCCAACGCGCGTAGGTATTGATCGTGCGACTCATCAAACGGCGATGTAGCGGCCATCCTTCGATGCCGCCTCTTGGCACATACCGCGATCCGATCATGACATCGAATTCGGCGGCCTCGCCCTCGACGCCGGCCCGCAACGCCGGCAAATGCTTCGGTTGGTGGCTAAAGTCCGCGTCCATCGTCAGGACGAAATCGTAACCGCGCTCGATCGCGTATTTGAAACCCGCGATCGTGGCACTGCCTAAACCCAGCTTTCCCGCACGGTGCAGGCAGGCGAGCCGCGGTTCTTGTTGGACGTGTTCGTCGCACCAGCGTCCCGTTCCGTCCGGCGAGTTGTCATCGATGACCAGCAGATCAACGTCGGGCGCGTGCTGGAAGATCTCGTCGACCAGACGCGGCAGATTCTCGATTTCGTTGTAGGTCGCAACCGCGACCAGCGTGCGAACGGGATTAGACAATGCGAAGCGCCGGATTTGCGGGGTGCTGAACCTTGGTTGTCGAGGCGTGCCGTAGCGTTGATTGTAACAAGCAACGCGCCCGCGTCGCCCGCCTTGCCCGATCAATCACGCCGAACCTCTGCCGGCTTTGATTTCCAGACCAACCCCACGTGGGTTCGCTGGCAAAGCTAGTTAGCCCCGCTCCCCTACGGTGAACGGTTTGCGCGGGCTGGCTTTGGATTTCGCTACTAATGCCTGGAACTTGGGATTGGATTCCAGCAGTTCATCAATGAGGCTGTCCTCCTCGTGGAGATCCAGCGACTGAATTGTCAAGAGCCGGTGATCCGGCATTTCGACGACGACAGTCTCACCCGAGTCGGCGCACTCATTGAGGGTCTTTTTCAGGTCCGTTTCCAGGCGGCTCAACGGGATGGTCTTGATGGCCATGAAACTCCTCTCCTTCCACGATCAGTTTGTTACCCACTTTGCGTCCGACGATCAGAATGACAACCTCGTCTCCCTCAATATTATACAAGGCCCGCAGTTCGCCCGCCCGCAGTTCGAATTCCGCCAGAGGATTTGGACGCAAACGCTTGCTCACCTTCGTTGGCGTTGTGGGCTGGTGCTCCAGCCTGGCCAGGATCGCTGCCTCCAGGTTCCGCTGGTCGCGCACCGGCAGAAATCGTAACTGTCTGTCCGCATCGTCTGAAATGGTAATCTTGAAAGGCATGACGGTGCCTCCGCGTCTTTTCGCGGGTGGAGTTTACCCCGTGCGGTCAGTAGTGGCAAGGATTCAGATAGGGTTTGCGTTGCCAGAGGCCGAGCTTTCCGCGGGGCGCAGAACACGCACGCGGGGCCACTTCGCGGTTAAAACGGAGTGCCGACATTCGCCCCGCGCCCAACATTCTGACATGCTGATCGACGTAGTACCCGCGAGCGGCTTTACGCGAGTCAGCAAACGGGTGTTGAAAGTGCTAACTTATCTGTGTCTTGTCGTCAGTGTCTCGGCAACCAGAATTGAATCGGGAGACGGTCAAATGTCGATTGCGGAGAAAGCGAAACAAGTTTACGAGAGCGAATTCAAGGCCCATTTGGAAGCAGATCATCGCGACGAATTCGTCGCGATCGAACCGGAATCGAAGTCGTGTTTTCTCGGCGACACCTTTATCGACGCCGCTCTGGCGGCGAAGCAGGCGCATCCCGACCGCAAATCATTTGTGATTCGTATCGGCCACGACGCGGCATTTCACATTGGAGCAGGCGCATCGTGATTGGAACTGTGGATGACCAGGGCCGAGCGTTACTGGATATTTTCGTCAGCGACAAATTGGATGGCGAGTACACGCCAGTGACGGCGTGGATCGATACGGCGTTCGACGGTCTGGGGTTTTCCACATGAGTTAATTGAAACGCTCAATTTAGAATCGTTGGTCGAAACCGAGGCGATATTGGCAGACGGGTCCAAAGTGACATTGGATACGTTCATCTGTTTTGTCGATTGGTTCGGAAATCGAATTCTGCTTCAAGTCATCGCAAACGAGGGGCGATTTCCGTTGCTGGGCACGGGCCTGTTGGAACAACAACGCGTATTGCACATCGACGACGCGAAGAAGGAACTAAGTTTAGACTGATCCGACGAAAGTCACCGATCACCAGGAGGCGACGACTGAGTTTCCATTGCAGATTTGTCTGACTTCGCCGTGCCGCTACGTCGGATCGTTCGTTGCTTGAGGTGGGCGATTGGACGGCCGGACGCTTCTAATCTCGCCTTCGCGTCGCCGAGATAGGCGGCCGTGTCGCCGTTGTACTCCGTAAGAAGTTGTCGGCGGGCGGCGTGAAGTTCATCAAGTATATCATTACAACACTGGTATGCCATCAAGCATCTTCAATCGTCGCGCAGCAGCGTCCGAATCGCCCATGCCGGCCTCGTCGAACACCAACTGCGACGTAACCACATCGTAAAGCGGCCGCTGCTTGACCATCCAGCGTTTCGCTTGGTCTTGAAGAACCGCCGTCGCAGGGTCCGGACTCGGCCATGCGGTGGCATGGCTCACGATCGAGGTTTCGATGTAGACAGTATCCATCGCAGTATTCTATCACGACAAACATCAACGATCATGCAGTGGTCGCCGTGTGATCATCGGACATCGGGACGGAGGGGAAAGTCTGGGTGTCCCTCTTGGCCCCTCTTTTCGGCTTGAGTTCAAAGAGTTTCTGAGTTGTTTCAAGCAGATGCTCGTTTTTTTGTTGCGTGCATTTGACGTCTCGTATGCAGCCGGCAATTGGCTCCAACAAATTGGTCTCAATCCAATTTACGAGCTGAGTCTTTTGGTAGTCAATTAACCTTGCGAAACGCTCGCCTTCAAGACGCGCTCCGGAGGACGCTTCCTTATTTAGGAGGGCCAAGAACGCATTGTATCTTTCTTGGCGTTCAAGAACGTTGCCAACAATCTGCTTGTATTGTTGTTCTGTCAATTCAGGCCGGACAGCGATGAGGGTCGTGTAAAATTCCCGCACTGCTTGTGGGAATTCGACGAACTCATAGTGAGTCGCGCCTTCGGCGTCGGCCAAACGCTTAAGTAACAAGGTGGACTCACGGTAGGTCTCAACCGCGTGTTCCCAAAGAACAGAAAGTAGCATTGCCCTTGGCTCCTCAAAATAACGACCAGCATCACCGGGCCGCCGCCAAGTGACGCTCCATTCAAAACCGACCGGACCGGCGGCTCCGGTGGATGCGATGGTTCTGCACTCCGATCATCCCGGTGCAACCAGTGATCGGAGTGCCCGGTTCACGGATTCCGAATCTGGAAATTGAACCTTAAGGTCGGGGTCCAGCATGACGGCGCCATCCTGTAGAGTGAAATAACGTTCCTCGACGCTCCCATCAGATTTCCCCACTCGAACGACGTGGCCGGCCCGGTAGGCCTGGTGGTGCTTACCCCTGACCCCGTGTGAGAAGTCGTACTCGTCTCTCATTTCGTCGGTGTTGTGATCAGTTTCGCTCATGTGCGTATGCTCTCTCTTCCGATTTCGTGGCTTTGCGGGAACCGATTATTCGTATTCTCTCGTTTCGTTCAGTATACCATACCACCAGAAGCCTGCCATCAGCGGATAGCCCGATGTCCAGCCAACGTTCCTCCTCTTCTGCGTGGTCTGGATCGGGAATCGTCATCGAGAAGGGATCGTTGAATATAGTCTTTGCTTCCTCGAAAGTGACACCGTGCTTCGTCTCGTTGCGGTTGGCCTTCTCTTCGTCCCATTCGAATACAAGGTCCATGATGGCGTGTCTCTTTTGTGCAGAACGACCAAGATCACGGGGCGGCCGCGATCGACTTTCCATTCAAGACCGACGACGACGGCCGCTCCCGTGGATCGTTTTGGTACGCCTGGCATGGCGATTGACTTGTAGGGTGAAAGTCCCTTGTACGAGAACGAAGGTCTTAAGGT
>JAQBZB010000443.1 GCA_027622275.1 Planctomycetota bacterium
CCTTGCATGAGCGAGTCTTCCTTGTAGACTGAGTGAAATCAAAATTACTATCAGTTGCGAAACAGGCACATCGATTCTCGCAGCGCGACGATGTGTGAGTTATCGCTGCTTCTTCGCGAGCTTGAGAATCGCATCGAATTCTGGTTTGCGAACCACTTGGACGGACAAGCGAGATCCCTTTCGAAGTAGCTCCATGTCTCGCAACGCCGCGACGCCTCGTAATTGGTCCAGTCCGATTGGCTCAGCAAAGATCTGTTCGAGCTTGATATCAACCATGAACCAGCGCGGGCTCTGTGCCGTCGATTTGGGATCGTAGTGCTTATTGTCCACGTCCCATGACGTATGATCCGGATAGCTTTCACGGACGATCGTGGCGACGCCCGTGATCGCGGGCGGGTCGGCGTTCGAATGATAGAACAGCACTTTGTCACTGAGCTTCATCTCGTCGCGCATATAGTTTCTGGCCTGGTAGTTCCGCACGCCGTCCCAGAAGGTCGTTTGCTTCTTTTCTGCAGCCAGATCTTGAATCGAATAGCTGCTCGGTTCCGTCTTCATCAGCCAATACTTCGTCGCTGCCATTTCACTTTCTTTACTTTTCTTTCGCCTGCGAATCGAGGACAATCGTTCCGGAGGTTATACCAATGCTCGCCATGTTTGGAATGCCCGGTCATCTCGAACTGCTCATCCTCGGCCTGCTGTGTTTGATGATGGTCGGAGTGCCGACCATCATTGTCGCCGTTGTCTTATGGATAAACCAGAAGAATCGAGGCGATCGCGGAAAGCAATGACGCCGCCGAACTGTTTTCCTGGGGCTTACGCCCCAGGCTATAGGCTGTCGTCCCTTCGGGACTACCAAAAAGCGCAACTTCAATATGCGCCAGCATGGGGTTTTCGAGGGGGAATACGACCACAGCCGCGGAGCGGCGACCGCAATTCCGACACGCCCCCGACGAGGCGACAGCCACGTTTGGCTTAAGTACAATCGCAATGGTCCTCGGTCGACGTTTCATCCACCAAGAAAGAGATTCTATGTATCGATACCTTCAGTTAGTCGCGGTTGTGGGATTGGTTACCGGCGCGCTCGCATCGAACCTGCCCGCCGACGAGGCGACGCCGAGTCCAATCCGAATTGAATCGACCGATTGGCCCTGGTGGCGGGGGCCAGACCGCAACGGGATCGCGGTCGCGGACCAGAATCCGCCAGTGAAGTGGAGTCGGACCGAGAATGTATTATGGAAGGCCCCAGTGCCTGGTCGCGGTCACGGTTCGGTTACGGTCGTTGGTGACCAGACGTTTCTCGCCACGGCCGACGAGCAAGCCGATCAGCAAATCGTGCTGTGCTACGATCGAAACACTGGCAAGCAAATATGGCAGACGGTCGTTCATGACGGTGGGATCGAGCGTAAGGGAAACAAGAAGGCGTCACAGGCCTCGAGTACGATCGCGTGCGATGGCGAGCGGCTGTTCATCAGTTTCCTGAACCGAGGAGCTGTTTACACGACGGCCCTCAGTCGCGGTGGCGAGAAGATCTGGCAGACGAAGATCACGGACTACGTCGTTCATCAAGGTTACGGATCGTCACCGGCGATCTACGACAGACTGGTCATCGTGTCGGCGGACAACAAAGGACAAAGCGGCGGTGCGGTTGCCGCGTTGAATCGCGCGACTGGGCAAGTCGTCTGGCGACACAGCCGGCCCGCGACGCCCAACTATCCGTCGCCGATCATCTTGAAGGCGGCTGGTCGCGATCAAGTGCTGTTGACAGGGTGTGATCTGGTTTCGAGCTTCGCACCGCTCACTGGCGAAAAGCTGTGGGAGATCGAAGGTGCGACAACCGAGTGTGTGACGTCGACCGTTACTGACGGAAACATCATTCTGACCAGTGGCGGCTATCCGAAGAATCACGTGTCTGCCGTCCGCGCTGATGGGTCGGGCGAGATTGTGTGGGAGAACAACGTTCGCGTGTACGTCCCCTCGATGCTGATCCACGACGGAACGATCTACGGCGTTACCGATGACGGCGTTGCCAGATGCTGGGAGGCGGCGACGGGCGCGGAGCTGTGGAAGGGGCGGCTCGGAGGAGTGTTCAGCTCCTCGCCGGTGATGGTTGGAAAACACATCTTCGTAACGAACGAAACAGGCGAGACCTTCGTGTTCAACGCAGATCCGGCGCAATTCAAACTCGTCGCAAACAATCAACTTGGCAATCAAGTCATGGCGACGCCGACGTTTTGCGGAAGCCGCATCTACATGCGAGTCGTGCAGCAGCAAGGTGATCAGCGCCAAGAAATGCTGTACTGCATTGGCAGTCAGTAACCGGCCAAGGTAGCGTCGATCCGCTACTTCCGATCAGTAGTCGTACCAGACTCCAAGCCCGATTTGATGTTCGAAATCGTCGAAGAACGAGAACTGTGAACTCTCGCCGTTGTAGTAATGCAGGCCGATACGAAACAGCCTTCCGGACGGATCGTCGCCGCGCCACGCCCAACCCGCCTGTGCCGTTAACGCTCCTCCGAAGTTGACTTCTTCGCGCAGATGCCCGTTCACGGCGAAGAACGGTTCGCCTCGATTTCCCGTTGGTCGCATCGGAGCATACTCGATGCCGAACTGGAATTCCCAGAAGCCGTTGTCGTCACTCCGAAACGCCCAGCCCGTTTCGCCGTACAGCCGGAGTCGTTCGATAGGGTAGATCGAGTAGCCTAGCACTAACGCGTCACGAGAGAAGTAGACCACGATGGCTACCTTTCAGAAAGACTTTCAAGCATACAACGACGCTGTTCGCGATCGCGAGGAAGTCGAGCGACATAACCAGGAACTTGCACAACAAGAAGAGACACGGCGACTCGCGAACATCAGATTGACTTATGCGGGTTACGTCAGCGTGACCAACGGAATGACGTTCAAGGAAGTCGTAGAAGTTCTGGGCGCGAATTACGAAGAGTTATCACGCGTCGATGTCCCCGGCGCGCCGACAACGGTCATGTTTTCCTGGAAGCAAGGCGGCTTCAGTATCGGAAACTGCAACGTCACATTTCAGGGAGGCAAGGTGGTTGCCAAAGCGCAGTTTGGCCTCAAGTAAGATCATCCGACGAGTTGGCAAGCCGGACATGCGGTCTACAGAAACGCGTGGGAGCAGGTCGACCACGCCGGGAAAGAAAGTGAGTCGTTTGGCCCGATTGTTCCCTACGGTCACCCCTGAGAATCGGCTCGGGAAGGACCCGCAAGCCTTGATAGTCGCGCCAGGCGACCATGCCTCCCCGGACACCCAAGGCCGGCGGCGAACATTTCCCCGGAAATGCTGCTGAGTGGTAGGTGTTGGATGTCAACCAGCCTACGGATCGTGCGTCAGGCGGCATTCTGTGCGGTCGAATTCCGGCAACTTGGCAAGAATCGCCACGGAACCCACAATCCGCGTTCGTTCGCCTCCCGATACCATCTCGGTCACGCTGGTCGACCACACGGGCCTGCTCCTGGAATCCAGCCGGCGGCCGTGAACGTCGTGGCCAGCGTGAATGATCGACGTCGAGAGCAGCGGCAGAGCCGGCCCTGACGATCGCGGTCACGCTGGTCGACCACGCGGGCCTGCTCCGCTCTCGCCGTCGGCGTTTTCCTGCGACGCCAAGAAGTGATCCATCAGGTCATCAACCAGCTTGCGCGCGGCGATTGTGAGTCGACGATACTTGTCGATGCTCGCCATGATCTTCGCATCGTCAGGTGCCAGGGACGGACACGGCAAACCATCCGAATGACGCACTTGCTGTGCAACTAGCGTCGGCGATTCGTCAGTTTCCCTGGGAAACTCGCCATTCTCTGCGGATTGCAAATCCGTTATTCGCCGGTTCGAATCCGGCCGGCACCTCTTGCATTAAAGCATTACCGAATCGACTGTTACGATACCTGCCGGCGTAAGGCAGTGCGGTGTTTTTCCGAAAACAAAAGTGGTAATTACCACTTTTAGGAGACACGCACGATGCCGAGATGCCCCTCTTCTAACCCTCCGAAGTATCGTAAGCACAAGCCAACTTGTCAGGCTGTCGTCAGAATCCAAGGCAAGGATTTCTATCTCGGTCCGCACGGTTCAGCGGCCAGCAAACGCGAATACGACCGCCTGATTGCCGAATGGTACGCCAACGGTCGAAACCTCGTTGTCCCGAATGCGTCCGACGAGATCACCGTCGTGGAACCGATCGCGATGTAAGATTGACACGCCAAACGGCGCAAACGGCGAGGCGTAACACAATGAAGAGGCGAACAGTTGGTCAAAAGACCTGGTTGACAGGACGAATATCCGTGCGCACGATTCGACGACTGGCAGAGTTCACAAAGAAACTAGGTGACGATGTTTGAGCAAGCATTCAAAAATATCGACGACGTGCTTTGGAAAGAGGCCGGCTGTACGACCGAGCTGGATTACACCGAGCAAACGTCTTGGCTGCTGTTCCTGAAGTATCTGGATGGGCTGGAACAAGACAAGGCCGATGAGGCTGGTTTGGAAGGGAAGAAATACGCCTACATCCTCGAAAGGCAGTATCGCTGGGAAAGCTGGGCCGCGCCGAAGGGCAAGGACGGCAAGCTAGACCACAACAAGGCGATGACCGGCGACGACCTGCGCGACTTCGTCAACATGCGGCTCTTCCCGTACCTGCACGGCTTCAAACTGAAGGCGACCGGGCCGAATACCATCGAGTACAAGATCGGGCAGATTTTCGGCGAGATCAAAAACAAGATTTCCAGCGGCTACAACCTCCGCGAGATCATCGACCACATCGACCAGCTGCGGTTCCGTTCGCAGACCGAGAAGCACGAGCTATCGCACCTGTACGAAGCCAAGATCAGGAACATGGGGAACGCCGGGCGCAACGGTGGCGAGTATTACACGCCACGTCCGTTGATTCGCGAGATGGTGCAAGTTGTCAGCCCGCAGATCGGGGAGCGGATTTACGACGGAGCGTGCGGTTCGGCCGGCTTCTTGTGCGAAGCGTTTGATCATTTAATGAATGGGAGTGATGGGAAGAACGTAAATCATGATTCCCATGCTTCCCATAAATCCCATCTCACGACGAAAAACCTGCAAACCTTGCAAACCAACACCTTCTTTGGAAAAGAAAAGAAGTCGCTGGCCTACGTCATCGCGATCATGAACATGATCCTGCACGGCATCGAAGCGCCGAACATCATCCACACCAACACGCTGACCGAGAACCTGGCAGACATCCAGGACAAGGACCGCTACGACATCGTGCTGGCCAATCCGCCCTTCGGCGGCAAGGAACGCCAGCAGAATTTTCCCATTCGCACCGGCGAGACGGCGTTCCTGTTCCTTCAGCACTTCATCAAGATGATCAAGGCGGGCGGGGCGGCGTGGTCATCAAGAACACGTTCCTATCGAACACCGACAACGCCTCGACCAGCCTG
>JAQBZB010000078.1 GCA_027622275.1 Planctomycetota bacterium
GCCCAAAACACCGCGCAAATCAGCCGCCACGCGCTAGCGTGCGGTTCTCTCGAAGTTCGCGAGAACCGCTGGCTAGCGCCAGGCGGCTGATGAATAATCCGGGTTAGCTGTTCAAACCGTGGGAGGGCAAGGCTCCGGCCGAGCCACGTGTGCCGGAGTCCGCGGCGCGGCAGGAGCCTCGCCCTCCCAAGAATCTCCTCGGTTTTTTGTTTCACGCCTCAGGCCTGAAGGATGACGAAGCATGTTCACACGAAGATCGTTTCTCGGCACGGTTGGCGCTGGACTTGTGATCGGACCGCAGGCGTTGGCGGCGGAGACCGACAAAGGCAAACGCAAACGTCTCGCCGTCGTCACGACCGAGTGGAGATTCCACTCCCACGCCTGGCACATGGCCGAGCGGTTTCTAGTCGGCTATCCGATCAATGGCCGCTGGCATCGGCCGCCGCTGGATGTGGTTGCGGCGTATGTCGATCAGCAGCCGGACAGTGATTTGAGCCGCCAGCGTGCCGCGGAGTTCGGCTTCCCGATCTATCCCACGATCGCCGAGGCGCTGCGTTGCGGCGGCGACAAGCTGGCGGTCGATGCGGTGCTGATCATTGGCGAGCACGGCAACTACCCGCAGAGCGAGTACGGGCAGACGAAGTATCCGCGGTACGAGTTCTTCAAGCAGACGACGGACGTCTTTCGCCAGGACGGCCGCGCGGTCCCGGTCTTCAACGACAAGCATCTGTCGTGGAAGTGGGAGTGGGCTCGGGAGATGGTCGATATCGCGCGCGAGCTGAAGTTCGCCTTCACGGCCGGTTCGTCGCTGCCAGTCACCTGGCGGATGCCAGCCATCGACATGCCGTACGGGGCGGAGGTCGAAGAACTCTTGAGCGTCTCGATCGGCAGTGTCGACAGCTACGACTTCCACGCGCTGGAAGCGATCCAGTGCATGGCCGAACGGCGTCGCGGGGGCGAGACCGGAGTGGTCGCGATGCAGGCCCTGCGCGGCGACGCCGTCTGGAAGGCGATGGAGGCGGGCGGTTGGGCCGCTGGCGGCTGGGATCCACGGCTCTTCCAGGCGTGTCTTTCCCGTAGCCAGACGCTGGCTCAGCCCGATACGTTCAGTCATCGCTATCCGACACCGGCTCAAATCCGCGAGTGGGTCAAGGATCCGATCGCGTACCGCTTCGAGTATGCCGACGGCGTGAAGGCGACCATGCTGATGATGAATGGACTGATCGGCGACTTCACGTTTGCCGCGCGGCTGAAGGGCGAGTCCGAACCATTGTCGACGCTGTTCTACCTGCCGCCGACTCCGAACGTCACCTACTCGGCGGCACTGATGTCGCAGGCCGAGGAGACGTTCATGACCGGCAAGTCGCCGTATCCGGTCGAACGGACGCTGCTGACGACCGGTCTGGTCGAAGCTGGTGTGCGGTCGCTCGGCACGGGGCAAAAGCGACTGGAAACACCACATCTGGCCGTCCGCTACCAAGCCCCGCGGGAATCGACATTTGCCCGTTCGTAACTATCAGCGGCCGATTCAGATCGTCGCGAGAGACAAACCGCTGGCGGGACGCCTGCCGCTCAGAAACTGTTGTGTTTGTCGGGCGGGGAGCAGTGGCAGTCGGCCAAACACGGTACAGTATTGGACATGCGTTTCATCCTCAGCTACCAGCAAGCCGCCTTTGCTGCTGCAAGTACAGTAATCGCCGTGATGATGGCGAGTGACCAGATCCACGCCGAAGCGGACTCGCCGCCAGCCAGCCGATCACAATTGGTCGTCGAGACCAGCTTCCCAAGCGGTAGCGGCAAGGTGATCGAAATCGATCAAGCCACGCGCCACATCAGGATCGAGCCCACTTCACACGAGTCGCGCGGATGGGCGTGCTGGTGGTACATCCGCGTGACAGGGATTGAACCGGGGGAAGTGCTCACGCTTGAAGTGGGACCAGAACCCTGGGCGACGCCCAGTCAAGCCATGTTCAGCACCGACAACCGGTCGTGGCGGCAAACCGCTCCAGGCGAGCGTGTCGGACGTTTCATTAAATATCAACACGTGGTCGATGCACCGGTCGCCTGGTTCGCCTGGGGCCCACCTTTTACGGTCGCTGACGCCACGGAACTCGTGCGTTGGGCTGGACAGTCCTGTCATGAGGTCCGTGACTTCACGTTGTGCGAAACTCGTGGCGGAAGAACGGTTCCCGCATTGCGAAGCCAGCCTCCGACAGCAATGCCGACGTCCGCCATCTGGGTCCAGGCAAGGCAACACGCCTGGGAATCGGGATCAAGTTGGGTTTGTCGAGGTTTTGTGGAGTGGCTTGTTTCCGACGACCCGCGTGCCGAGAGACTGAGGACCGATGCAATTGTCACCGTCGTGCCCATCATGGACGTTGATAATGTCGCGATCGGTGCCGGCGGCAAGAACCAAACGCCACACGATCACAATCGGGACTGGAGCGAGCATCCGCATTGGCCGGCCGTCGCTGGAGCGATGCAGGAGTTGCGTCGGCTGAACGAGGCCGGCCAACTGGATTTGTTTGTCGACTTGCATAATCCTGGCGCCAGTACGATACGGCCATTTTACTATGTCGCACCTCGCGAACTGATGACCGGCTTGCGGCAGCGCAACTTGGATCGCTTTCTCGCCGCAAGCCGAATCGAAATGACGGGCCCCCTGCAATTTGTCGGCGAGACTCGGGAGTCTGGGCCGGAGTACGATAAGGGTTGGAAGCAGATCAGCAAAAACTGGGTGACGTTGAACACGCATGACCATGTTGTTGCCACTACCCTAGAAACCGCTTGGAACACTCCCGACAGCACGGTCGCCGGATACAAGACAGTCGGCAAGCAACTGGGACTGGCGATCGAGCGTTACCTGCAACTCGATCCGCGGAAGACGACCCCACAAGAAACGAAACCGGGCCAGCGTAATCGCTGACCCGGCGACAAAATCCGACACTAGGGTGTAGGCGATGCTTTAGTAGCGAGCCTCGAAACGGGCCACGAGTCCATCGAAGGTCATGGTCGAGTCCATGCCGATGAAATTATTCGTGTGAACCGCATCGATCCACTCGTCCGTCTGCAGCGTGTTCGTCCAGGCACTGAACATGTAACCGGCATTCCAGCGATAGTTGCCACAGCGGCTAATCCGCGAGACGCCAAGTTCGAGATCCCAGATCGTCACGATCCGCCCGGCTTCCCAGCCGGTATCGACTTCGGAGACGAGATTTCGGCTTTGATCGAAATCAGCGTTAAACACGCCAGGCATGAGGCTACCGCTAAAGTTCGCATAGGCCAGCCATTGATTACCCAAACTCGCTTCACCGTCGAGCCCGAACTTTACGCCCACACCGGTAAAGTCGATGTCCGTCGTGACAGTCTCGGTCCCGTTTCCGGTAAAGTCGACCTGCATCTGTTGCTCTTGCTGTGCAGCACGGACACCCAGAACCCAACCGATCTTCAGGTCGCAGTCGTTGTAGAACAACCGTCGCATTTCGACATCGAAAATATCCATCGAGATGTCGTATTGCCCATCCGCTTGGTCGTAGCTGTTCCCGGCTGACCCCGTAGATGGATGTGAAACCAACGAGTGGACTACCCACATGGGATTGCTCCCTCGCAATGTTTGGCTGGTAGTACCGCTCTCGTACATGGTGTACTCGACAGAGAGTTGAGTATAGTCGTCAATAATCCTGTTGATGCCAACTCGGAACGAAGGCTGGAAGTCCATGTCGAGCACACCGACTGGACCGACCTCAACCCGAGGCGTGTTCGGAGGAACCACTGGCCCGTTGAATGGTACGGCATACGCGACTTCTGAGTCGCGTGCCCGCAAGTAAAGGAACTCGCCGTAAAACTCCCAAGTATGACCGGCACCTGATCCCTTGCCTCCCTTCGAGCAGTTGTCGCAGCCACCGCAACCTTTCCCGCCACAGTCGGCTTGAAAGCCAACCGGCATCACTTGCGAAGGTGGTGCCATCGCAGGCGAAGCGGGAATAAATGCGGCCGGAGCCCCAAACGGCGAGGGCTGGGCGAATGCAGCAGGAGCCAGTGGTGAACTCGGCATCATGCCAGGCATCATCACCGGTTGCCCCATCGGCATCATGCCGCCAGGATTTTGGTAACCGTATCCAGGCGCGAATTGCCCAGGATACTGCTGAGGATACTGTGCGTTCACGGTTTGACCGCCGAAGCAAATGGCGGCGGCCGCAGCCAGCGAGAATAAGAAACGTGTGTTCATGGAAACATTCCCCCAATGTGAATTTGTCTGATAATCCAATCGACCGGTGTAAGCGGCAAATCGAGAGCAATTGGTACCGTCGGAAAGGTCTTCCTACACCACCACCTCGTCCATATTTATCCCTGTTTAACAATCGCGGATCGTTCGCAGAGCGTTCATAGATCGTGATTTACGCCAATTCGCGCGACTCCCTTGTTGGGACCACGTGAATCGACGAGGATGCGGATACCCTTCAGAAAACCAACGACTTTGCAGGAGATACTCGATGCCAGCCCCCCCCCCCCGCCTCAAACTGCTGTTTCTTTGCACCGGTAACTCGTGTCGCAGCCAGATGGCAGAGGGCTGGGCACACACGCTTCGATCAGACTCGATCGAGCCCTTTTCGGCTGGCATCGTGAAACATGGTCTCAATCCTCGGGCGGTTCGCGTGATGCAGGAGGTCGGCGTCGACATCACCGGCCAGCAATCCAAGACGGTCGAGGAACTGGGCGACCTTCAATTCGACCTTGTCATCACGGTTTGTGGCCACGCAGACGAACATTGTCCTGCGTTCGCCGGTGCTCCACGAGTGGTCCACGTTGGTTTTGACGATCCGCCTAAGCTCGCAATCGACGCGGCGAGCGAAGACGAGGCACTCGACCATTTCCGGCGAGTTCGGGACGAAATTCGCGATTTCGTGAAGGGCCTTCCCGGCAATTTGCCGGGCTAGTGGCGGCGCAAGAGGCGATTGCTCAGCTACTCAGCTCTGGCCTGTCGCATTTTTTCCCGTGCGCGGCTGAGCGTTGGTCCGATGCTGTTTTCTGGCATGCCAACCGACGAGCTGATCTCTTGATAGCTCTTGCCTTCAAGGTGATACATCCGAATCACGTCGGCCTCGGGACCATGCAGGCTGAGCAGAAGCTGCTCAACCTCGTCGCGGTCATTGATTCGCTCCTCGGGGGCGGGGACGTGGCGAGCCCGTGGGTCGGCGCGGTCTGCGACTCCGGCGAGACTGGATGAATTCGTCTTCCGCTTCAGCAACTCGCGAACGACAACACGCCGGGCGATCACCGTCAAATAGGTCGCAAGGCTACTGTCCCCGCGAAATCGCCTCAGAACCGCAAAGTCATCGCTGACAATGGCAAGCATCACTTCGGCGGCAAGATCCTCCCTGTCTTGAGGGGACAGGCGAATCGAGCGAGATTGAGCCGTGTGGTTGATCACGTGAACAACCAAGCCCAGGAAGCGATCGACGAAATCTTCCCACGCGCGCAAACCATTACACAAGCAGCGCTGCAACAGGTCTCGGTCGATGTCAGATAGCGACACGGCCACTTCTCCGCCATGTACACGGTATCAGCCTAGCGATTGTAAAGCCTTGCCGTCGAAGATGATCGAAAGCTCAATATATTATTGATTTTAGATGCGGTTAGAACGTGAAGCAAGTCTGATATTTTTGGGCCAGCCAGCGGCAAACTCCGCAATGGCTTGACAGTCACCAGTGACAGTACTACGATTCGCGAAGCATTGCCTCGGTGATTTGGCAAAAGTGTTGCGCAGACAAGAACTTGTCGCGATTGCAACACGCTCCCGATCACTATGGCAAGCGTTGCTGATCGAGTTATCGAAGACGACTTCTGCGGAACGGCAGAATCTCGACAGTTTCGATGAGGAAACGCTAGACACCGTACCGACTTTTTCTCTTGGCGCCAGCACCACCCGTGCTGGCGACTTCTACGAACGACGCATCAGGAGACTAGATTCATGACTCACGTGGTTGCCGCACCTTGCTTTGCATGCAAGTACACCGATTGCGTAGTGGTGTGCCCGGTGGAATGTTTCTACGAAGGCGAGCAGATGCTCTACATTCATCCTGATGAGTGTATTGATTGCGAAGCATGCGTTCCGGAATGCCCGGTAGAAGCGATCTTCCACGAAGATAACCTCCCGGAAGAATGGGCTGAGTTCACAGCACTCAACGCGGAGTTATGTCCGACACTTCCGGTTATTACAGAGAAGAAAGATCCGCTCGGCGAGTGATCGGGCTTGGTCGAAATCGCTGATACATCCGCCCGCCGACCAACCGGTCGCGCGGGCGTTTTTTATTTGCCAGCAAGCCACCGATTTCACCGAATCTCTCTTGTTGCTTGCTTGAGGTGGACCTATACTCCTCGCCGCTTGTCCGGCAATTCGCGGCACTCGTCGCACCGAGCCTACTCGTTCCGAATTCGTGCCGTCGCGTCTCATCCCACGGAGAAATCAGGATGTCTCCAAGACTTCACTGGCTGCCCTGCTGCATTAGCCTCTGCGTTGCCTGCTCGTTCACCGGTTCGGCGGCTGGCCAATTGAAGTTCCGCGAAGTTGGTTCCGTGCGACCCGTCAGTAACGAATCGCCGGCGGGCGAGCCCGTCGCCAAATCGGAAGAGATCACTAACACCGCTGGACCAAAGCTTGAACCGCGCGGCATCACACTGACGAAGGTATCCGACGGCAATGGCGTCCTGCCACGCGATCACAACCAAAAATGGCGCGAGTACGACATCCGGCCATACACTTCGCGAGTCACCACCACCGAGCGTCCAGAGCAAGCTGTCATCGACTGGATTCTACGAGAGACGGGTACCGAGGTCTGGTTCACCGAACCTTTCGGAATCTTGAACGCCGGCAAAGATACCCTGCGAGTCTATCACACCGACGAAATGCATTCGGTGGTGTGCGACATCGTCGACCGCCTTGTTAGCAGTCAAGCTGAATCCCACGCATTCGGTGTCCGCTTGGTGACCGTTGCCAATCCAAATTGGCGAGCTAAGGCGCTTCCTTTGATGCGGAGCGTAACCGTCCAATCTCCCGGCGTAGATGCCTGGCTCTTGTCAAAAGAAAACGCCGCTATCTTGATCAGCGAACTTCGCAAGCGAGTCGACTTCCGCGAACACAACTCGCCAAATCTCATGATCCACAATGGGCAATCACAAACCATTTCTGCGATGCATCCCCGCAACTACACGCGTTCGGTACGGTTGCGAGAAAACGCGTTCCCGGCCTACGAGATGGAAATGGGACAAATCCAAGAAGGTTATTCGCTACAGATCAGTCCGCTGCTCGCTCTTGACGAGCGCAGCATCGACGCCGTCTTGAAGTGCCAGATCGATCAGGTCGAGAAGCTGCTCCCGGTGAGCATCGACGTCCCAACCGTTTCCGCGGCACGGCAAAGCGTCCAGGTTCAGGTTCCGCAGTTGGTCAGTTGGCGGTTACACGAACGATTTCGCTGGCCGACGGATCAAGTGCTGCTGCTCAGCTGTGGCGTGGTCGCAACACCGACCGCCGAACGGTCTCCGCTTGGGCTACCCAAGCTGCTCGGCGGTGACCCCGGACGAGCGGATGCCTTGCTCTTTATCGAGAGCAATGGAAAGGCGAGCCAAACCTTGCTAGGCGATCAACGATCGGCAGATCGATCGAGCCCCAACTATCGCGGGCGATATTGAGAGCTGCCAGCGCACGAGCCCACCGATACCTCGTCCTCAATATGCTGGGCGTGTCCGCCACTAGGCGACTGCATCTCGACGCCGCATTGGACGGCCTTTAGAATGCGATCTGCCGCCTGCTCCAGCTCGGATGAATGCCCGCTGCCTGCTTGGGCATTTGCAATGTAGGATGGTTGGCGGTCGTCCACTTGATCTTCCTTCCTTTGTGTTGCCGAACATGTCTGTCGAGTCGAATCGTCGCGTCGTGATTACGGGTGTCGGCATTGTCAGCCCGCTAGGGAGTTCCAAGGAAAGCCTTTGGAATGCCCTACAGAGCAGGCAAAGCGGCGTCGGCGAACTGCAATCGATCTCGACCGAGAATCTTCCCACGCGCTTCGGGGCCGAAGCCCGCGAGTTCACGGGTGACATCGACAACTTTGGGCCTCTCGATCCAGGCCGCAAGAAGGCGATTCGCAAGGGCCTGAAAGTGATGTGCCGCGAGATTCAGATGGGCGTTGCCGTGGCGCAACTCGCCATGACGGATGCCGGACTTGAGCCGGGCGGTTATGACTGCGATCGAACCGGCATCGTCTACGGCTCGGATTATATCATGACCTTGCCGGAGGAGTTCACGCAGGGCGTCAAGAACTGTCTCGACGAACAAGGTCGTTTTGAGTTTGAACGCTGGGCGCAAGACGGCTTGCCCAAGGTGACACCGCTGTGGCTGCTGAAATATCTTCCCAACATGCCGGCTAGCCACATCGCGATTTACAACGAGATGCGCGGCCCGAACAACTCCATCACGCTCCGCGAAGCCTCGGCCAATCTGGCCGTGGCCGAAGCGTATACGACGATCGCCCGCGGAAGTGCCGACGCGATTATCGCCGGCGCGACCGGCACGCGCGTCCATCCACTGCGTTCAATCCACGTCGTACTACAAGAGCCTATCGCCAACGGCAGCGACGACCCTACCAAATTGAGCCGCCCCTTCGATCGCCATCGAACCGGGTTGGTACTTGGTGAAGGGGCCGGTGCCATCATGCTGGAAGAGCTAGAAACGGCGAAGGCCCGCGGCGCCAACATTCTCGGCGAAGTCGTCGGCTACGGTTCGTCGACCGTCACGGATCGCTTCGGTGTGCCGCAGACCGAAGTCGCCATACGAAACGTGTTGCGGCAATCGCTCCGCACCTCGGGACTGAGCCTCGATGAGGTGGGTCACGTTCACGCGCACGGCCTGTCAACAAAGCAATGCGACGCGGCCGAGGCCGCTGCGATCCAAGCGACCTTTGCGGAGCGGACATCGCCTGTTCCCGTGACGGCAGCGAAAAGCTACTTCGGCAATCTGGGAGCCGGTAGCGGAATCGTCGAGATCGTCGCGAGTCTGCTCGCGATGCAACATGGCGAACTCTTCCCGATCCTCAACTACGAGGAAGCGGATGCTGACTGCCCGATCAATGCGGCGCAGAGCGGTGCCGCGCCCGGGAACAGTTTCATCAACGTGAACATCTCGCCACAGGGGCAAGCGGGCGCGGTCGCAATTCGTGCGTTTGCATGATGCGCGGCGATTGTTCCGCTAGCGTCGCGGCAGCTTGAGCGTCCCCCACCCTACGCGATTCGCCGTACTTTCCACTCGATAGGCGAGTCCTGCCTTTGCGTCTTAGTTCTGTCGAGTTAATGGCTCACAACGCCCGAAGAAGGAAGGAGACAAAATTCACTTCCAGGGATGGAGACCGGGCGCGATGGAACGACGAGATTTTCTTCGGCTGGGGCTAGCAGCCGCTCCGCTCAGCTTCGCCCTGGGGTGCCGCTCGCATCAGGTTGGCCACGTGATCAAGGACGATCAATCCGACATGGTGGGCAGCCACGCGGCGGGTGCCGAGACCTTCAATCCGTTGATCGACGAAAGCGTCGCCAAGCTGCTGGCTCGTCAGGAAACGCAGTTCCACCCCGTTTCGTACGACGGTGGGCCGCCGGCACCCAAGCGGATTTGTTTCGTCTGCGTCGAGAACCGCAGCATCGAGGAACTGGGCGACTTCAAAGAACAGATCTACGAACAGATCGACTCGCTGATACTGCAATCGCCGACATTCGATCCTGTCAGCCGTCGCTTCGTTGACGCCGCGTTGTACGAAACCCGGTTGCGTCCCGATTCGCTCTTTGTCCCCGAGAACATGCGCTTGTTCATGGCTGCGCTCGAGCAGCAGGGGCAGCCTTTCGACTATCTGCTCTACGCCAAACTCACCTCTGGAACGACCGAGAACAATCACGACTTTCAACGTGACTACCTGTTGACGCTCGAGATGGTGAATGTCCATACCGGGCAGTACGACAAGGAATCCGCGAAGGTCCGCAAAGGCTATCACCACTCGCGTGTTGGCAAATGGTTCAACTACAACCCGTTCACGCGTCAATCCTGAGCGATCCAACGCGGACGCGATGCTTTATGCCTGGATCGGCCAGCACGACGAGGTCGGTCTTCGTCACGGTGATCGTGGTGGCGCTGGCCGGTTGTTCGTCACACGCGCATCGTGTGCGCGACGCGCGACACGCCTACTTCTCAAACGACTTAAGTGCCGCAACCTCGTTGCTCGAAGAGGCAGAATCCCATCGACCTCGCGAGCGTGATTGCTTGATCCTCGACCGCGCGATGGTCGCGCTGGCACAAGGCGCGCCGGCCGATGCGGAATCCCTCCTGCGAGATGTTCGCAACCGCTTCGATCACCTGGAGCAAAAGGACGTCGCTGAGTCGAGCCTGGCGATGCTGACGGACGATACGGCGAAGGCTTATGCGGGCGAAGATTACGAGAAGGTGATGATCCGCGCGATGCTCGCCCTTAGTAATTTGATGCAGGACGGGTCGGACGCGGTCGCGTATTGTCTGCAAGTCGATCAGAAGCAGCGGGAGATTTCCGAGCGTGCAGCGGCCGCATCGCCGGGAGGAAAACCGCCATCGATCGCGAATGTCGCCGTCGGTGCCTACTTGCGCGGCGTCGTGCAAGAGGAATCGCACCTGCACTACGACGATGCGGAGCGGGCGTTCGCCACGGTCGCTTCTTGGGAACCACGATTCGAACCTGTGAAGCTTGACTTGGCACGAGCCCGCTCGGGCGTCCATTCCGACTCGGGAAACGGCGTCGTTTATGTTTTTGCGCTCGTCGGACGAGGTCCGTACAAGGAAGAAGTTCTCGCCGCGGCGACGAGTGACGCGCTGTTGATTGCCGACCGCATCGTGAGTGCCGTGGGGCCTCGCACGCTGCCGCCGACGATTGCTCCGGTGAAAGTCCCGGCGATCGTCGTGCCAGCAAATGCGATCGATTCTGTCGCTGTCGACGTGAACGGCCGTGCGGCAGCTCTCACGCAAACCGTCACCGACGTCGGCAGGCTTGCCGTGGCCCAGTTCGAGGCGGAGAAGCAGGAGATCCTCGCGCGCGCGATCGTCCGCCGCGTCTTAAAGAAGGCTGCGGTATATGCGACCAAAGATGCACTGGCGGTGAACGACGGGCTGACGAACTTGGCCTTCGATGCGGCAGGAGTCGTCTGGGAGGCGACCGAGAAGGCCGATACACGTTGCTGGGGCCTGTTGCCGGAGACAATTCAAGTCCTGCGACTTGAACTGCCTGCCGGAACGCATCAACTGACATTGCGTCCGGCCCGTCTCGGGCGGCCGATCGGGGCGGCTCATACCACCGCGGTGGAAGTTCTCGACGGCCGGAACACTTATGTTTTGGCATCGTTTCCCACTCAGAACCTGGTTGGGAAGATATTGATCTCGCAGAGTCCCCGATCACCTGGTGCAGGCCACACGTTCGACCGCTCGCGACAAGCGATCCGGCCTGTCGCCGAGCCTAGCGAGACCGCGAGCTTCATGATACGGTAGCTACTTCGGTACGTTAGCCTTAGCACCGTTCGAGGAATTAGTGAGCGGAATGGCGCTAGCCACCGGTTCTTCGTGCGCCGCGAAACACCGGCGGCTAGCGCCGTGCCGCTCACCTGAATTCGGACAGGTATTTCTCGAACGGTCCTTAGTCGTTTAACGCCCAGCCGGAGGCACCGGCATGGTTCCGCTAAGCTGGTGCCTCCGGCTGGGCGTTAAACGATGTGACGGTAACGTAGATATATCCTGCAGACCGGTCAGCCTTGAAAGGCTGCCGCACTTTTCAGAGAGGAAAGCCAGTGAGCGGTCCAGACTTTAGCAAGTCCGACTTGATCCCAGCCATCGCTCAAGATGTTGAGTCGGGCGACGTGCTGATGCTTGCGTACATGAACCAGGAGTCGTATGACGAGACCCTGAAAACGGGCCGGGTCTGCTATTACAGCCGCAGTCGGCAGAAGCTGTGGCGTAAGGGGGAAGAGAGCGGAAACATTCAGAAACTGCACTCGATCTACTACGATTGCGACGCGGACACACTGCTCGTGAAGGTCACACAAGTCGGTGGAGCCGCCTGTCACGAAGGTTACAAGAGTTGCTTCTTCCGCAAGGTCGATCCCGCGACCGGCGAGACGGAAGTGGTTGGCGAACGTGTCTTCGATCCCGCCGTAGTTTACAAGAAGAGTTGAATGATGGCCGACAAAGTTTTGAAGCTTGGCATTCCAGCCGGCAGCCTGCAAGAGTCGACCGCCGCGTTGTTCAAGAAGGCCGGATACAACATTACGTTTTCGTCCCGCTCGTACTATCCGACGATCGACGACGACGAGATCGAGTGCTTGCTGATCCGAGCCCAAGAGATGGCTCGCTACGTTGAACAAGGCATTCTCGACGCCGGCATCACAGGCCGGGACTGGGTCGTCGAAACCGAAGCGGATGTCATCGAGATCTGCGAGCTTGTTTTCTCGAAAGTCAGCCGCCGTCCCGTCCGCTGGGTGTTGTGTGTTCCCAACGACTCGCCGATCCGGAGCGTGAAAGATCTCGAAGGCAAACGCATCGCCACCGAAGCCGTCGGTCTGACCAAGAGTTATCTCGCCAAACATGGCGTGAATGCCAAGGTGGAATTCTCGTGGGGAGCCACGGAAGTAAAACCACCGCAGCTCGCCGACGCGATCGTTGAGGTCACCGAAACCGGCAGCTCGCTCCGCGCTAACGACTTGCGGATTCTCGACGAAGTGATGCAGAGCACGACACGTTTCATCGCCAACAAGTCCGCTCACGCCGATGCTTGGAAGAAAGAGAAGCTCGACAACATCGCGTTGATGCTACAGTCATGCCTGGCCGCCGAAGGCAAAGTTGGGCTGATGATGAACGTCGAACGTACCAACATCGACACCATCTTGGCGCTGCTTCCCGCGTTACAGAAGCCGACCGTCTCGTCGCTCTCCGACCCCGCATGGGTCGACATCAATACGATCGTCGAGGAGCGTTTCGTCCGCGCGATCGCCCCGCAGCTCAAGGCCGCCGGCGCGAAAGGCATCGTCGAGTATCCGATCAACAAGATCATCGAATAGCGCGGCGAGCCTGGCACCATCCGGCTGTCGTAGTGGTGGCTTCCAGCCGCCACGGGAATCGTGTACACGTGCTGACAATTCCGTGGCGGCTGGAAGCCACCACTACTTTTTGTCGTCCAATGCTAAGCTGGTCTCGGGAGCTGGAGTAAAATGCCTTTGATTGCGACGAAGACGCTGGGGAGGTGGCTCACATGGTCGATGGTCGCCGTGCTTGTCGCGTCCGTCACTATTTGGTTCGCTGGTCGTGAGACACTTCCGCGGAAGATCGTGATGGCGACCGGCGAGGAAGGCGGCTTGTACTACGCGATTGGCACCGAGCTTCAAGCATCGCTGCACCGGCGTCTCGGTCGAATGCCGGAGATTCTCACAACGGCGGGCTCCGTTCAGAACGTCGACATGCTCAAACGCGAAGAGGCCGATCTCGCGATCATTCAGGGTGGATCGATTGCCTTGGAGGAACTCACCGTCGTCACGCCGCTGTATCCGGAGTTGGTGTTGGTAATTGTCCGCAAAGACCGCAACCTCGAAACGATCTCGGATCTCGTGGGGCGGAACGTCGCACTCGGACGCGAAGGCTCGGGGATGCGGGCGAGTGCGATCGGCTTGCTCGCCCGCTTCGAGATCAAACCGGAGGAGTTCGGCAATAACGATCTGTACTTCAAGCACTTGCTCGATACGCCGGAACTCGACGCCGCCATCGTGACAACGGGAATCGAGAATCACGATGTGAACGAAGTCCTCGCGACGAACGAATTCAAGCTGCTGCCAATTCTCGACGCGACCGCGATTGAAATGCGAGATCCTTATTTTCGCCGGATGGAGATTCCGCCAGGGTTGTTTTCCGAACGGCCCGCCGTGCCCGAGCGCGCGACGCCAACGTTGGCGACGACCTCGTATCTCGTCGCACGCGAGGATGCTCATCCAGATTTGGTCGATGCGGCGTTGGTGGCGATTCACGAGGAAAACCTCCGCTTGCATGTACCGACACTCATTCCCCGCCATGAGGCATCGCGGTGGGTCTCGACGCGCCTGCATCCACAAGCTCAACGCTACTTCCATCCGTCCGACGACATCGGGTTTGTGGCCAACGTGATGGAAACATTGGCCGCCGGCAAAGAGCTGCTCTTCGCCCTGGGAGCCGGGATCTATCTGGTTTGGCACCGGTGGCGGCGGCTGCGGGACAGAGAGAATCAGGAAGCAATCAGCCGTCAGAAGGAGCACCTTGATCGGTTCCTGGAAGAGACACTTCGGATTGAAGAGGCACAAATGAACACGACGGACGTCACGCAGCTTCAGGCGTATCTCGACGACGTAACACGGATCAAGCTGAAAGCACTGCACGAGTTCACCGCAGAGGAACTCCGCGGCGATCGCAGTTTCTCGATCTTCCTAACGCAGTGTGCCAACCTGATCAGCAAGATCCAGTTGAAGATCGTTTCGCAAGGGCGAGGCTGATAATCGCGTCATCACGGTGGACACGGTTACTCACGTACGACCGCACTAATTGCGCCCGTGTCAGCCCGCGAAATTGCAATCTTCGACGGCCCGGCCTCTTGTAGCTTCTGGACGAGCGTGTCAGTCGAGTACCATCCTCGCAGCACGATCGGCTCGTTCGGTCGATCCGCGGGGAAGATGGCCAGGACGGGGATCTGTTTACTACCGAGCAACTCGAGCATTTCGCTGATCTCTGCGTTTCGCGAAGTCCAATCGGCAAGAAGCGGCACGACCCCGTTCGTCTCGACAACGGACTTTACCCGTTCCGTATTGAGCGTCTTCAGTTCAAGCACTTTGCAGGTGGGACACCAATCCGCGGTGAAGTCGACCATCACGGTTTGCCCTTCGGAAGTGAATTCTTCAAGCCGGCTGACCGAAAACGGCTGCCACGGCAAATGATGATCCGTGCTCGTGGAGTTTCGCTTTTCAGTTACTGCTGCGTCGGTCGCTGAAGAATCGTCAGCCGCAACAATCGCATTGGCAAATCGTTGTGCCATGACGCCCTCAAGCCACATGAACGCGAACATTCCAATCACCGCTGCAATTGCCGAACTGAAGATCCAGGCGCGGGCTTTCGTCTGAAAGTCTGCCGTCATTGAGGTGCGACCGATCCACCAGCAGGCTGCCCACAATCCAAACAGAAACGCAACCGTAGGTAATAGCATTGGCCACGGGAGGTAGTTCATGATCCAGATGACCGTGCCCAGTAGGACAAACCCCATCGCCTGCTTGAAGGTATCCATCCAAGCGCCTGGTTTTGGCATGAACCGCATTAATGCGGGATAGGCCCCGATTAACAAATACGGAGCTGCCATCCCAAGTCCCATGCAAGCGAAGATGAGATAGATCAAAACCGGTGGTTTGCCAGCGCACCACGTTAGCGCAGTTCCGATCAGCGGCCCGCTGCAAGGAACAGCCAGGATCGTCGTAACAACTCCCTTGGCAAAAGCTCCACTGACACCTTCCTTGGCGGTGAGTTCGCTCGCCTTCCCAGTGCCTACGAATCCCGGAATCGGGATCTCCCAAACGCCAAGAAAGCTCAACCCCATCGTGAAGACGACCGACGCCATGATAATGTTGAACAGACTCGATTGGTTCTGCTGTCCCCAACCAAGACTCCAAACAGCGGCCAGCGTCGCCAGCACCATGAATACCGACAGCAGCCCTAACGAGTACCAAACGTTGAGCGTGAAAGCGCGAGAACGACTTTCGCCTGCTTGTTGGACGAACGACATGATCTTGAGACCGATAACCGGCAAAACGCACGGCATGAAATTCAAGACGAATCCAGCAGCCAATGCAATTACGATCATCGCACCAACAGGCTTTTTCTTTACATCATCGTTAACAACCAATTGTGACTTATTAAATCCGACGACCGCAATTTGTTCTGGCGCAACGGTTGCGTGCTGGTTTGTCAAATCGGCGGCTTCCTTGTAGTTTGTCGGAGTAAAACTCAACTTCACTTCATCGCTCGCACTGGCGGCGGCAACTTCAATCGTTCCGCGAAAGTTTGCGGCGGATGGAAGATCGCAACTGCTGAGCGTGCATGTTTGATACCCAATGAGTCCCGCGATGGCATAGGTCCCTGGAGCAGTCGCTTCGGGCACGTTGACTTTCATCGACCAAGTTACAGGCTCCTCGTGGAAGTACACGACGGGTTCTTCTTCGAGCCCCATCTCATGCTCGATCGGTGCCACGGAGGCAGTGACGTCTGATGCTTTCCAATCGCTTGGTTCGCTGATCGCGATCAAAGTCGGTTTCGAGATCAGCATGGGATCTTGCTTGGCGTAGGCATAAACATGCCACGTGGCATCAGGCTCTGCCGTCAGCGTTAGCGTCACTGAACCACCGGGCTGAACCGTCGCTGGCTCGATGGTTCCGCGTAAAGTGATATGAGCCGAAGTCGTACGATACTCCGTCACTTCTGGCGTTTCTTTGTAGTACCCGGCGAACTTGGCAACGATGGACTTGTTCGCAATCGGGATGCAAACACCGTCGACCTCACAAATCTGCCCGTTGAATTTCAATTGCAACTCGGCCGCCGCCGGATCGATGCCCTCCGCGAGTTGGATCGGGGCCGTCCAAACGACCGCATCGTCATGCTCCTCAACGGGAACGTCAAAGAACTCGTATTGCTTTACATGAGGAGCGACATCCGGTTTGAATTCGCCCGTGATGCTCGCCTGGTCGGTTGACGCGAGCCTGATCACCGAACGCTGCGGGCCACCTGGCAACTGCGTGACCGAGTAAAGATGCCACGTCGGTTCCATCGTTGCCGTCACCGACAGGCGGGCGTTGCGAGTCCCCTCGGCAACTCGGTACTCGGCCGTAAATGTTGCCTTCTCGCCACCCGACGCGCCGCCCAGACCAGGGATTCCCAGTTGGTCGACGATGCTCAGCTTCGGTAAGTCGGAAGATTCTTGGCCGTAGATCATCGAGCTAATGAACGCAACGATACACGCGACGAAGACGGCAGCGGGCGGAGGTAGCCGTTTCATGCTGTTAATACCTTTGGAAAGAGTCTGGCGGGGCAGCGAGAGATTCTACGGAATGTTGAAAACTCGGGTCAACGGACGATCTTGAAGAATCGGGCACGTGGATACGTGGATTTTCGCTCCGCGAAAATATGCTCGTTCGCGGGAGCGAACGGCCACGTGCAAGTCTTTCAACCATTATCGACCCGTCGTGTCGTTCATTCGGTGAGGTGGAGTACAAAGACGTTCGCTGTTACAGGCCCGTTACCTTTGGTCTACGACACCGATCGCCGTCGGTGAATTTGACTCACCGAACTGACCATTAGGAACCACGTTCGACATCACCTGATGGCGGTTCTGGCTGCGGGGGACGCGGACGATTGCCGGGGCCTCGGTCGCTGCCCGGAGGCCGCCATTCTTCGCGTCGCTCGGAATCGCCCCACTTTTCCTGTGGCAGATACTTCTTCATGTTCTCCGTCGCTGCCGCGGCTGCTTCTTCGTCGCCGAGTTCGGCATTTGCCGCAGCAAGCCGTTTGTACAGATAACCCACATAGCCTTGATGTCGTGGGTCCACACCCGCATCCGCGAGCGGCTTGGTCTTGTCGATACACGCTTGCAGTTGTTCGCGAGCTTGTAGCAACCACTCCGGGTGAATCTCGCCACCGGCCTCTTTGACTTTCCGAAAATGCCCGAGCAACATATCGGCGTAGGAATTCCGAGTGAAGATTGCCCGTATGCTGGTTGAGATGGACGTTTCTGACGCGTTCAGCGAATCGTACAATCGAATCGCGTCTTGAAAGTGCAGTTGCGCATCTTCAAAACGACCGGCGCAGCTGAAGAGCATGGCGAGCCCGCCTCGCACGCCTAGTTGTGATTGCACGTAATCGGGTACGCCTGGGTGATCGCGATGCAACTCATCGAGCAACTTGGCGGCGGTCAACGCTCGCGACTCGATATTCGCCAATTCGTCTTCGGAGGGCGGCTGCCAAAATCGATACAATCCGGTTGTATAGACCGTACTCAGCGTGAATCGATAGTCCGGGTTCTCCGGGTATCGCGCGACCAGATCCTCCAGCAAGCTGATTGCCTTGGTGATCGACTGGTCCGATTTGTCGCGATCCTCGAATCGCAGAGTCCGCGGACGCTCGGCGTAGCAAAGTGCGAGAAGCTGCTGATAATCGGGCACTTTGTATTCCGCCGTAAGTTCTTCGAGCAACGCGATGGCGCGTTCGATGTTTTCCGACTCGCGCCCGAAGTCGTCAACGTGACGAAAGTTCGAACGGGGACGCGCGCCTTCACCGGAGCGAACGCCCTCACCAGGAGACGGCGGTGGTCCGCCCTTGCCGTCGCGTCGTGACCCGCCTCGCTTGCCGTTGGGCGATCCAAAGCCGGGGCCTTGCGATGGGACCGGACCGTCAAACCGATGAACTCGCAGATAGAAACTCCGCGCCAATTCGTAGCGCACTTCCGGAGGCGACGACTTTGTCGCGACAGGTTCCAAGATAGCTCGCGCGTTCTCAAAGGCGTCGCGCGCCTGGTCGAACTTAAACGAACTGCGAAGGACTTCGCCCAGCTGGTTGTAAATGCCGGCCAACGCCGCCGCTTGCTTGGGATCGGTTTTTCCACCATCCTCCAATTGCGAGTACATCGCGATCGCCTGCCGATACGCCTGCTGGGCCTGGCCGTATTGCCCGAGTCGCTGGCGGATATCGCCGACGCGCCGATTGGCCTCCGCAATTCGCTGGCGGAACTCGTCGGTGTCGTCACCTTGCTTCGCGAGTTTGCGGTAAAAGACTAGCATCTCGTCCAGCAGTGCCGCCGCCTCGTTCGACAACACCGGTTGCGTGTTGACATTGAAGTCGGCGCTCTCCTCGGTGACGACGGCAAAGTCCTCGGGCGAGACGTAACGGTGCGGTGCCAAACGATCGAAGATCTTGTCGAGTGCGTCCCAAGCCAACTCGGAAGTGGCTTCGGCCTTGACTCGCTGTTCGCGCTCGCTGGTTTCAGCCTTCTCCGCCAAGTCTTTCGCGTGCTTCGTGCGAACGTAGGCGGTGATGAACACGATGGCGACTAACAAGAGCAGCGAAATCGCCAATCCTGACAGTGTTGCGACCGCCGGATTGCGCCGTGACCAGCGAAGTAGCCGTTCAGCAACGTTGGCGCGGCGAGCCTGGATGGGGCGGTCTTCGAGGAAGCGTTGCAAGTCTTCCGATAGCTCGGCCGATGTTTGGTATCGCGCGTCGGGCTCGGTGGCGATCGCCTTCAAGATGATCGTTTCCAAGTCGCGGGGAATCGACGCGTTGATGCGCCGAGGTCGCTCGGGTTCGAGCGAGCCGGAGTCGTGCAGGAAGCTGCGTTTGCGTTGCGTCTCGTCAAAGGCCGGCTTGAGCGTGAGCAACTCGTACAACGTCAGGCCGAGGCTATAGATATCGCTGCGCGCGTCGGCCGCGCCCAGAAACTGTTCGGGAGCCATGTAACGCAAGGTGCCGACAATATCGCCGGTGCGGCTGACATCGTCGTGCTCCATCGCTTTTGCCAAACCAAAGTCCGCGACCCAAATCGTGCCACCTTCGTCAATCAGCAGGTTGGCTGGCTTGATGTCTCGATGCAGCGTTCCTTGACGGTGAGCGTAGTTCAGCGCGTTGGCGACCTGAACTCCGATCCTCGCGATACTCTGCCAGTAAGCCATGCCGAATCGCGCGGTCGCCGCGGGCGTAGACTCGCGCGCGACGTCCGGGTTGGCGGCCTCTGAAGTTTCGACGCCGTCGGTGAGTTCGAAAGAGAGATCGTCGATAAGAATCGAGTCGCCTTGATCCGGGGCGATCGTCGTGAGGGCCGTTCGATTGCTGTCGGTCCCAGAACTCGGCTCGTTCCCCGATTCGTAGCCGGCGCCCCAAGTATTGTCCGCTTTCGCAAGCGATCGCAACTCGCCGAGCACGAGGGTTCGTGCGACGCTGCCCACATTATAGGCTCGTTTCGCGCGAGGCGCCGGCGTGGCTTCGATGCCGTCTCCAGCCGCCAGGTGCTTGAGTTGCGGAATGATCTCGTCGAGCCCGGCACCGCGAATGAACTGCATCACGTAGTAATGAAACCCATCCTGCTCGCCGACGCCAAGGATCGGCACGATGTTCGTATGGTGCAGCTTGGCCGCCGTCTTGGCCTCGCGACGAAAACGCCGCAAGTGCTTGTCGTCCAACAGCGACTGCTTCGGCAACACCTTCACCGCCACACGCCGCCCGAGCGACTCTTGTTCGGCTTCGTAGACGATCCCCATTCCACCGCGACCAATCTCGCGAATGATACGCAGGTCACCAAGCCGTTCGATCTTGGTGGGTCCGAGCGAAGCTCGCCCGCCACTCGATACTTCCTTGTCCAGCTTCAGGTTTTCCATCGCCGCAATGGTCGGGAATAGATCGCGAATCTGCTCGGCCCACTGCGGATGCGCGGTCGCGTACTCTTCCACGGTCGGCCGTTCGCCGTCTCGCAGTCGATCGACGAATTCCGCCGCGAGAAACTCGACTGGATCACGATCCACTGTTGGCTCAGGCATGACTTGGTCCTTGTGAATCGAAGAAGCCTGGAACACGCTTGAGAACGTCCTTCAGTCGGGCGACCGCGCGTACATAGCGAATGCTGGCCGCCTTTTGTTGAATGCCGAGCGACTCCGCAACCTCGCTGTTGGTTAGCTCTTCGAAGTGACGCAGCGCGAGTACCTCTTGGTCGATCGGGTCCATTGTTTCGAGCGCCTCTTCCAGCTGTTGGATCATCTCCGCTTTAACCGCCGCCTGGCTGGGCGACGTCATGGCACCTAGCAATTGGGCGGCCAGGCAAACCGAAGTCGCTTGCGTGTAGGCGGGGCGATTCATAGAGACTTCTCGATTGGCGTTTCGCATTTGGGCACCGAGGTGCCGACGATGGACGTCGATCATGGTTTGGCTGACGACCAAACGGAGCCAAACAAAGAACGACTTGGACGGATCTTCGAGGTAATGGTGGACTCGCTGGGCGGCATCCAGGTAGGCTTCCTGAAGGATGTCGTCCGCGTCCACACGTCCCCCCAAACGCCTGTCCAGCCGGAAGTTGACCATCCGCCACAGCCGATCGCGATGTCGCGAAAACAGTTCGGCCAGCGCATGCTCGTCTCCTTGCTTCAGGCGATCGACGAGTTGTTCGTTGAGTCCGTCGCTGGTGCTCATCCAAGTCTCAATAACGGAGAGGGGTCGATCCAGTCTACAGGTTTTCGAATGCCTAGAAGCAAGAAGGCGGTGCAGTGATTAGCCGCGAATCGCAAACAACCCGCCGGTGCTCCGTCGCCGAAAAAAATTTGAAATGTTTCGGTAGAAAAACCGACACTCCTCCGTTTCTACCTCTGACCCAACGCGGTGTTGTGCGAGCGAAGGCCCTGGTTGGCCGGGGACGTCGCCGCACAATGTCATATTTATCAATGATTTACAGTGAATTCCTCCAACAAAGGCTGTAGACCAAGATGGTCCGATTCTCCGATTCGTCCGCCGCATCCGACCCAGACGCCCAGCTGATGCTCCAGGTACGAGCGGGCTCGGAGCAGGCGTTTAACGAACTGGTTGAGCGGTACGAAGATCGTGTCCGTGGCATTATAACCCACCTGATGGGAGGCATCGCTTACGCAGACGATTTGACGCAGGATGTGTTCCTCCGAGTTTACCGTGCGAGAGGCTCGTACGTCGTCGGGGCGAAGTTCTCGACATGGTTGTTCACGATCGTCAATAACGTCGTCTCCAATGCCCGGCGGGGCTTGGCTCGTCGCCGCGAGATCAGCTTCGATCGAGATGCCGCCGGAGGCCATCGGCCCGCCGAGTCCTTGTCGCGGCATCGTCACGATGCGGCGCCAAGCCACAACGCGGAATCCAAGGAAGTGGCCTCGTTGGTGCGAGGTTGTATCAATCGGCTCGTCCCGCGTCAGCGAGCGGCAGTCGAGCTATGCGACATCGAAGGTTTGAGCTACTCGCGGGTCGCCAAAGCCATTGGCACCAGCCCCGATGCCGCCAAGTCGCTGATCCATCGCGGTCGATTGAATCTGAAACAAATGCTGGCAACACACGTTCTCAAGGGGAACGTACTGTAAGGCCAGCTGACCGAAACGTGTCCGCATAGTCCGGTCGTGCGAACATGCCAATAAGAACCGGCACGCCATGGTGGCCCAGGTAATACACACCAGAAGGAGTTTAGAGATGCGAAGTCCAAAGTTATTCTCGTTGTTGACGGCACTAGCACTTGTCGCCGTCGTCGCTGTGCAAGCTGATGCGCAGCAAGGTGGCGGCCAAGGTGGTCGAGGTCGCGGTGGTGTTCCGGGCGGTGGATTTGGGGGACCCGGCGGCGGCGGCAAGCTTGGCTTGCTTCGCCGTGATGAAGTCAAGAAAGAACTAGAACTGCTCGATGAGCAGAACGCAGATATCGACAAGTTGAACGAAGAGCTTCGGTCACAACGTTCCTCGGCTTTCGCAGCTATCCAGAACTTGCCCGAAGCGGAACGCCGAGCCGCCATCGAGAAGCTTCAGGCGGAACGCAATGCACTTTCGCAAGAGGAGCGGGACAAGCAAGACGCGGAACGTCGCGCGCAGGCACTTGCCCAACAAACGGAAGCCGATGCGAAGCTCGCCGAGATTCTTCTGCCACACCAGATGGATCGGCTGAGCCAAATCGAGTTGCAACAACTAGGGATTGGTGCCTTGCTGACGGAAGCCGTTGCGAAAGAACTCGGTTTGTCTGACGCAGTGAAAGCGGACATCGAGTCAACAACACGAGCCAGCGGCGAGAAGGCGCGAGCTGAAATACAAGCACTCTTCCAAGCTGGAAACCGGGACGGCATCCGCGAGAAGATGGAAGCCATCCAAACAGGAATCGAAACTGAAGTCCTGGCCAAGCTGACTCAAAGCCAACGCGATAAGTTCGCCGAAATGAAAGGCGAGACTCTCGATCTGCCGCGATTCGGATTCGGCGGCGCGGGCGGCGCGGGCGGGCAGCGCGGTCGCGGCGGTGCTGGCGGACAAGGTGGTCAAGGCGGTGGAAGACCACAACGTCCTGCTCAATAACGACTCCGGTAGGTCTGACGCGTTTTCAACGGCCACTGGTGTCACGCCCGCAATCGAGGCGTGCTGCCAGTGGCGTTTCTTTTGAATGTTTGTTGGTCTTCACGTCTCCGACGAGAAGGAGGCTGTGTGCAATGCGACATCTCCAAACGGGCATCTAACGTTTAACTCGATGTTCCTGGCGTAACATTCGCCGGACTTATGAGCGTTCGGAAATCGAGAGGTTCACGACTTCTTTGACCCGCACCACATCGCCTTACGAAACACTACGGAGCGCTTGTCACTTCGCCACCAGATTTTGTTGAGAGTCCTCGATACAATCGGTGTTCGATGGAATTCGCGATGAAACGTACCGATCCATCTGCCAGTGCAAAGTTGGCCCCGCCAGGATGCCGGCTGCGGAACGAAATGACGTTGGGCCAGTCTTGCGGCGTCGGCGGTTTAGGGAGGAAATTCAGCGGAGCGTGGCAACTGGCCCAATCCGTATTCGAGTAGAAAGCGGCCGAGTGGTCGTTGTGCAGTGGAACATCCTCACCCACCATGAAAGTGTTGCTCGTGCCATCAAGTACGTTTGCCAGACCCTGGGGCTCGCGATAGTTGGTGCGGAAGAACAAGCCATTACATCCACCGCTGGCATGGCAATCCGGAAGTGAGCCCGCGTGGATACTGATCGGATAACCGATCGTTGTGTCACCGATCACACCTTTGTAGCTGGTCAAGGCGACTTCGATTGTCTCCCATTGGAATTGAGTCCTGGACAACTGATGCGCGGAACCGTCGGAAGGACACGGTAAGACGCTAAGTTCTGTTTTCATCAGGTCGCGGCAGGCCGGCGAGCGGATGCCAGCTCCTAGCGAGAAGTCGCCGTTGAAGCATGGCGAGAATTGGTCAAACAGCGGTTGTTGTTCCAGGTGTGGAAGCACGCTGACAATCCATCCTTTGCCGTTTAGCGGAGGCGGGCGACGCACGCTGGGCGGTGCCCACGGGCCCATATTGACGGGCAGCGAGCGATGAACGTCGTGGTAGGTGTGCAGAGCCAACGCGAGTTGCTTCAGGTTATTGCCGCACTGCATCTTCCGCGCCGACTCGCGAGCCATCTGTACGGCCGGCAACAGCAAAGCGACGATGATGCCGATGATACCGATGACGACCAGAAGCTCGACGAGCGTGAACCCCGCTGGTGTCCGGGCCGGCCGCTTCGCGGAACGTACGGCTGCGGATTCTGCCGCGGACGAAGATGACCGGGGAAGCGATAGAGCCGCCGATCCCGAGCTATCGCACCCCTCGCTCGCGAAACGTGCGGTGGGAAGGGTTTTGGCGTTATCGAGACCTGGATTGTTATCGAGACCTCGTTTGCGGTGTTTTCGTTCGTCTGTACGCCCGCAACGATACCGCCACGCGACGCGCAACAGTTCGCCAAATGCGCGAACGAAGTCGCGGGGCCGAATTTTGGAACCCGCTATATCTCGCCACTGGCGAAGTGGGTATTCGTACAAGAACGACGCACGGCCGGTCTCGTCGGTTTTTTTCTTCCCTGCCAACATCCGAGCCAGGATTTCGACGTCGAAGATCCACCGTGAAAGAAACGGTGTCGCGAACAGGCTGGCGGTAGTCTCCGAGACGCGGAAGAGTTTGGCTCCACATTGGGTGTCGTAAACATTCATTCCCAGCGTCCACGAGGCGGCCGTCGCAAAGCAGCGTCCCAGATAGTGTCGTAACCCGCGCCGCTGGATACTTCGCCCGGCAAGTTGCACACGCGCTCCCATCATCAATTCGATTTCAGGTCGCAGCCGCAACACGTCGCGAAACTCCTCGATCGCCTCCAACGGCGTTGCCAGATCCGCGTCCCAGTAACCGATGAACGCCGGGAGAGCGAAAATGGGACTGGCTCCGAACACGACGTTCGGTGCCTGTCCCATTTCTGCGTGCCCGAACACGACGTTCGGTGCCTGTCCCATTTCTGCGTGCCCCGTGTTTGCGTGCCCCGTGTTTGCGTTGAGCGCGCACAGCATTCCCTGACGAACGGCTTCGGCTTTGCCCACGTTCCGTTTCAAGTCCAGCACATGAAACTGTTCGGGATTTGACTCGTGGAGGAGTTCCAGAACTTCCAACGTATCGTCGTCGCTGCCATCGTTGACGAACAGAAAGCTGACATCTTGTCGTTCTTCGGCGAACGACTTGAAGGCATCCAGATCGAGCCGCTCGGCTTCGTTAAAACACGGCACGACCAAAGTAGCCGTCACGCTCCGCCGTGACGAGCCTTCCCCGCACGACATCACACCGCCATCACTCGCCTCTTCCCTTACAGCTTCCGTCTCAGAGCAACCCCGCGCCGCATCAACCGGTTTCTTCCTCGGCACGATCACACCTTCCTCACGCCGCAGTAGCGCCATCAAACTTACGCCCCGCCGATAACCTTCCTTCCGCTCCCCGCACAGCACCGCCAGCAGCCGTTTCCGCTCGCCGGCAAAGATCTTTTCCAACAACCAATTCACCGGCCGGGGCGGCAGTTTCAAATCGGTGTCCGCTTCTCCGAACGATTTCCCACGCCAGCGATTGATCGTCCGGGTCAGTTTGATGAGCGGATACAACCGCGAGTTGAAATGTGACACCAACAGCGGCGTGACCGGCAACCCTTCCCATAGTTTTTCAAACTGCTCGCGGTTGTAACGCCGATAGTGTCCGTGCGACTCGTCATGCTTGCTCCACAAACTCATATCGGCCGGAACCGTGAGCAGAAAGTACGCACCTGGCTTGGCACGCGCGAGCAACCCGGACAGCATTTCGAAATCATTGGAAACGTGCTCTAAGACATCGGACAGCAAGAACAGATCGGGTACGACCGCAGTCTCTGCCACCAGTGCATCTGCTTTGCCGCACCAGAACGAACCTCCGGGATAAATCTGCTGCGCGAGGTCGATCGCTGTCGGGGAAACATCGGTCCCGATTGCAATGTATCGCTCGGCAAGGGCGATTACGTTCGCGCCCGTTCCACAACCAACATCCAAAACGGTCGCACGCGGTGAATTCGGTAGCACGTTCGCAATGACATCGAGTAGCAGTTCTCGCCTCGCTCGAAACCACCAGTGATCCGCCTCGGCACGTGAGTGGACCTCGTATTGCTCGCGCTTCACTGAAATCCCCACCTAGCAAATCCATTCGTCGCTCTCGTCCTTGTAATCCACAATCCCGCAACGCAAATCCAATACGACGCAATTAACGCGAAACAGAGACCTGCGAACGCGCTGACGAACCGATTTCCCGGTGGACCTTCGTAATATGCGATCAGTTGATGGGCACGTTCGTTTATAGACTTCAGGCGAATCCGGCCATCGGGCATCAGCTCTCGCAGGAGCCTCTCGCTTGGGATCGTTCTCCCGTCAATGTCGACTCGCCAGCCGGGAAAGTACGCTTGGTTGATAACCAGGTCGCAGCGCGAACCCGGCTCGACGCCGTATCGAATTACATACGCGTTGTTACCGACATCCGGTTGCAACGCGCGCGGCGCAGAAAGTTCTACCATCGGCCGAGAACCGCGGGGCGGCCCTTTTATCAGTGCAGTGGCTGTGCGGGGCGTAAATTCGTTTTCCGCGGCGTAAGTATGAAACGCGGAAGGCCTTGCCCGATGATGCTCCTCAATGAACCGATCCGTTTCCTTGAAGCGGTCGGGGTTTGGGAAGAACTGATCCGCGTACCATAGGCAACACCCGCCGATGATCAGGATACCACTGGCAACACGACAGCGGCCGAGTTTGGCCAGAACCGGCTGACAGCCGGACATACATATCAGTTGGAAGGTTGACGTCACTGCCAAAATGCGCCAAGGAAACTGCACGAATCGCAAGATTGGGATCGCATGCCAGACCCGACCTAGTTCCGGCGTCATCAACAGGATCAGAGCAACGTAGAGAATGAAGGACGCTTGGACCCATCGGCTGTGCGGCATCGAGAAGAATCCAACCAGGGCGAAGATCGCGTGCGGCAGGCCGAGTTGAAAAGAAATCTCGTCGCTTAAACCTGCAGCCGAATAACCGTAGCCCCAAGCACGGCTGAAGAACTGTGGAAAGTGGACGACGTGATTCTCCGGCCCGTAGCCTCCGCTGATCGCGGACTCGTAGCACACGAACTCCTTCATCGATATCAGATGGAACCAGTACGGACTGCTCAAGATAAGTGCCACCGAAAGCCCAGCCGCCAAGTGCATGATACAACTTGCCCACTTCTCATCACCTAGTGCGACGTAAACGCCTATTAAGATGGTGCTCGGCACAAAGAAGAGTGCGACGATGGGATGCGAAAAGATAACTGCCGTGAGTGCCAAAGCGAACAACGACATCGATCCGACCGCAACTCGCTCGGTGCGCAGAGTCTGAAAAGTCCGCATTAGCGCGAACAGTGCCCAAGGACTGAGAAGCATGGCAGTTAGCTCGCTGAAGTCGCCGCGTACCAGCAGGTCAACGTAGAGGTAGGGCGTAATCAAAAACAATAGCGAGACCAACGCACCCGTAGTACTGTCACCCAACTCGCATCCGGTCTTGTACGCGCCCAGCCCTCCAACGAACAGCAATAACACCAGCGCCGCATACACGGCAGTAGTTGCCTTCTGAAAGACAAGGGCAAACGGCAGCACGACAAAGAAGAATCCGGGCTGATAAAACACAAAAGTCGGATAGCCGTATCCGCCATACGCATTGGGTAACCACCTTGGATAATGGAACCCGTGGTGAACGGCCTCCGCAAAATGATTCGCTAGGTAGTAGTAGCGCAGGCCATCGTGCGTCAATGGCGTTTCAGAAACACCCGCGAAGGGCCAAACTACCCAGGCCGATCCTCCGGCCAGCAGCAGGAGCATCGCAAGCCGCGGGCATTGGGTGTGCGATAGACGGAAGGTACACGCCCATTTTTTCATTTTGAGGGAGAGAGATCCTCGTCCTCTGTTGCGCGACGAAGAACAATGAAGTAGGTGGCGTTACCGTCACGGGAACCGAGCTTGGTCGGGCGCGCCTGATCGGGATCTCCTAGGGTGATTAGCAAGATATCATCCTCTAGATAGAAAATACCCTTGCGCGACCAAAGCACTTCGCCTTGGAATCGCCTAGTAAGATCAAAGCAACCGAAGGGATCACCCTTACAGGTCTTCAGGTCGATGGGCCGGTCATCACGAACCGCAGAGGGGTACTGCGGCACATCTGGAAACTTAATCGTATTCTCAGTGACGACTATCTGCGTCCCCGTATAGGCCAGCGAAGGACGACCATCGGTGTGCCACGAGACGATGCCCCAGGACCCGACCAATGCCGCGTCAACTTGATCGTCCGCGCGAGACGAGCCAGGCAAACAAACTGCGGCCAAACAAACCGCACGGAACACTAGACGACACCGTGACGTACCACAATCGCAATTGCGTTTTCTGTGAAATTCTGTCATTGGGATTCCCTCACATAGGCAGACAGTGAAACATTCGCCTGATCGTCGCCCACTGGAATCTGAATGACTCCGCGGAAATAACCGGTTTGATCTGGAACTCTGAGCCGGAGTTTGATGACCGACCGCTGTGCCGCACTCTCAAGTGACTCTCCTTGGGCGGAGACGATTTGCCACGTTTGCTTGCTGTCAGCAGCGCCGTTGTCAACAACGCGAATTTGTTCGAGTGCGACCGGTTGCTCAGCATGGGCGTCGACTAGAAGTCGTATATCCTTTGTCTGGCCGGGCACGAGAGTTCCCATCACGATCTGTCGCGGCGAGACCAACGCGGGCGTCGCAATCTCCAGCGTTACGGGCACAACAATTTCTCTTCGTTCTTCGCAATCCGTGAAAAATCGCACGTTTTCTGAGTACAACCCAACTTGGCGTTGTTGGATAGTAATCTCGTATCGGTGGCGTCCAGGATGATTCGCGCTGTCCAGGGCGTCAACTGCGATCCAACCGGCTGACGCAACCACGTCGACCACGCGAAACGGCGTACCAGTTCGGCTGATGACCTCCACTGTCCGCGTCGACAACTGATCAGGCCTGAGGGAACCAAAATGAAGCGTCCCAACATCGCACTCGATGGGCCACCGCGATTTACCCTGGATACGCAATTCGACGTATTTGTGACGCTGATCATTGGTACGAAACGACACCATATGGCTAACATCTTTCGTTGCCAGCGGCGTTTTGATGGTCAGCGAGAGAACGGCGGATTCCGCCGGACCTAGCTGCGAAGCACTCAGCTTTGCTGCGGTACAGCCGCAGGACGTATCGACGTGCGTGACGTGCAACATCCCTGCACCCTGATTTCGTAGTTTAAACCTGCAGGAAAGAATCGAGCCGGGAGTCATGATCCCGAAGTCCTGTTTCCAGTTGTCGATCCACAGTTGCGGCTCATCTTCGGCACGTTGAACACGCGCATAGTTGCTCGATGCTAGAACTACTACAGCGATAACGCCGGCAACGACACCTATAAGCAGCAACTTTCTCATCATATCAATGACACCTTCTCTTCTGGGATATGTCACTACTTCGCATTCTGGCTCCGAACGCCAACCGACGCAAGGAATGTTGTGAGCGCCTGACTGCTGCGCGAAACGACGATTGAAGTCCCGTTCCAGTTAGCCTCCAAAGACTTTCTGGTAACAAAACGCGGTTCGCTCGGAGGATTCAACAATACGGCGCAGCCTTGTTCGTTGTGAAAAACGACAGCCCAGTGGTCGCTATCTAAGTGAACAATCAAAGGCAGTTCGTCGACATTATTGAAGTCCCGCGTTGACAATATAATTGGTGCCGCCGCAAATCCCAACTCATCCAGGGTCTGGATCATCTCCCGCATCGTACTTCGTCCCATGGGATCCGCAACGAGCGAGTCGCAAACTTGTGACAAGGCAAGGGGACGGTCGAGCAACCGACTTGCAAGGACAATCGAAACGGCACCACACGGCGCGTTTTCGTCCCTTGAAAACACGGCCGCCGATGCATTCAGTGCTTGCCGTGCCGGAATCGCTCTCGACAGACGCCACATGGAAAACGAGCCAACGAAGAGGAACGAAAAGAGAGCAGCTTTCACCCATCCTCTGCGACATCTCATTTCCCAGCCCCCACTCTTCGGCGCCAGGCAACAAGGAGCAAGAGAACCGCGCCGATAGCACCCGTGACGGCGAGTGTGCGCCAACCGTTTCCAAAACCTGTATTCCCGGTAATCCCCTGGGCGACGGAAAGCATGTCAATCAACGATTGATCTCCGATGCTCACTGCTATGTATTGTTGACCGTTGATCGTATCTTCGATCAGCGCACCGGCCGGGAATTCCATCTTGAAAAGCGCCTCCTCTACTCCGGGCTCTGTATTCCAGGCAGAGAGGGACACGTGGTTCTCGAAAACGATCGTCGGTTCAGAGGCGGAATCCACGATCATCGAGAGCTTACGATACGACTTGGCTGGGAGTGAAATGCCGGTCAATAGATCCTTCGCAAAGTCCGAGTTCTCGACGACGTAGTATTCGCGCCACGCATCTTCACCCGCGAATTGAATCAACGACGCCCCGCGCACAAACGCGAGAGTTGTCAGGTTGATGTGCAGCCGTATCATGGTCCGGCCGCCCTCGCCATCGAAGGGGCCGACCTCACAGATCAGATTGTCCTGCTGATTCTTGACAATCTGAAACTCAGGCTTGGAGACGTAAGAGCTGAGCGGCGCATTGTCATAGTGCGTCAAGTACGCGCTGACGGGAGTATCCCACGGGAAAGTTACAAAGTCGGCGGCAATCCAGCCATTGGACCATTTATCCCGTGTCCCACGGATAACGCGAACTTGATCGCCATCATAGACGCCGACCGCCAGTTGTTCGAACAACTTCCCATCAACTCCGATATCTTCGCTTCGATGCTCGCAACGGATGCGTCCGCTGTCGACAAGAACTGATTGTCGCGAAAGCAAGTCGACGATTTGCCCATCATCATGACGGCGTTCGACACGATTATCGACCTTCACCGAGTACAAGCGAAGAGCAAGCTCACGATCTTCCAGAATCTTTGCGAGGATTCCCACGTCAATGTCTGCGGCGTGACAACGTCCACACGCAATGAACAAACAGCAGCCGAGTACGACTCGCGAAAGAAGCTTGCGATTAATCAAGACAGTTCCAGCACTAGAGGCAGCACCAACGCGAACTCCGCCACAGTGGCAAAGCTCGCGGTCAGCGCGGTTTACATCGAGACCGGTGAATCGCAGGGCCGTACGACCACCGTTGTGATCTGCGGCCCACAAGGCGAACCAGGGATCATGCAACCACCTACCATACAACCACCACCCATAGCTGGAATCGGCCCGAGTAAGGTCTGACCGCAACTCATAGTCGACGATGTCAAGGTACAGTGGTGGTTCGCCGATTGCGGATCCAGCCGACCGCATGTCATGGAGGAGGAGAGAAAAACTTTCCGACACACCGTCCCGGATGCCGTGCAAATATCACCAATCGCGGCGCAGCTTCCAGCACCCACGATACAGTTTTTTGCCTCGGCAGCGGCATGGTTGCACTCTCGACCGCCGACGTAGCGGTCGAGGTCGGTTGCTGCGATCAGCGTCGTCGAACTCACAGGTACAGGTAGAACCACGGCGAGAGCTAAGCCTCCGACAATCGACGCTATAGTCCAAGCGAAATTCTTGCGATTCGTTAACATCTTCACCTCCAATATCTAGCACAAAACAAAATGGGCACACGTTACAACGCAATTTATCTTCGATTCGGTCACCCCAGCCGTCAATCACTTTCGATCGTTTTGCACTAGGTTATTTTAACCAAGCTCGCTACGGTTGTTGTTCGCTGAAGCGACAATCGCAACCTTCATCAGTTCAACGCGTCTGTTGACCTTCAGCTTCTTCTGAATTCGCGACAGATGATTGCGAACCGTTTGGGGACGCAAGTCAAGTGCATGTGCGATGCGATGATCGTTCGGTTCACGAACGAATTCTCGAAGAACCACCTGCTGCTGAGCCGTCAGTTGTGCAAGGTCGACCAGCACTCCTGCCATGAGTGCGTCAAGCTTCCACTCCGCCGACTCGGAGACTCGATCGTTCGCGTCTCGCGAATCAGCGTCCATCGCAATGCCCTCTAGTCGCGCCGCCTTCCTTCCTTCCTTCCTTCCTTCCTTCCTTCCTTCCTAGTATCTAGTGACGAACGTGGATTCTAGTCGTTTCAAGTAGAATCTAAAACGGACACCGATGTT
>JAQBZB010000444.1 GCA_027622275.1 Planctomycetota bacterium
AAATCGCCAGATTGGCACACGCCGCCTCTTTTCCACGGTTTTCCATCGAATGGGACGATCGCACCCCTTCGGTAAGGCTGGTTTTCAGGTTCGCCATCGCCTCGGCGACGGTGATGGTCTCCTCCTCAACCACCGGCTCGACATAGCGGGGAATGTTGAGGTTGAAATCGTTTTCCTTGATCTCATCCTGCGAGACGAGCCGGGCGACGCCTTCGACATCTTTGTGGGCTTCGTACCACTGGTAGATTTGGTTGACTTGTTCAGGCAGCAGCTCGTTCTGGGCACGCCCCTTCTTGAACTCCCGGGAGGCGTCAATGATGAGCACCTTTTTACGGTGCTTGGCTGGCTTTCGTTGCCGGAAGACCATGATGCAGGCGGCCAGCCCGGTTCCATAGAACAGGTTCTGCCCAAGGCCGATGACGGCATCGAGGCTGTCCATGCCGAGCAGCTTTTTGCGAATCTTGCCTTCGGCCCCCATGCGGAACAAAGCGCCGTGCGGAAGCACAACGGCCATCCGGCCCGTCTTGGGAGCCATCGACATGATCATGTGCTGAACCCAGGCGTAGTCGCCGCTCTTGGCTGGCGGCATGCCGGCGAAGTTGCGGCCCCAGGGATCGCTGGTCCAAACATCATCGCCCCACTTTTCGAGCGAGAAGGGCGGATTGGCGATCACGCAATCAAACGTGGCCAAGCTGTCGCCGACATGGAAGGCAGGCTGCCGCAGCGTGTCGCCGCGCACGACCTGGAAGTCTTCCACGCCATGCAAGAATAGATTCATGCGGGCAATGGCCGATGTAGTCAGGTTCTTCTCTTGGCCGAACAACTTTCCCCACAGCGTTTTGATGTTGCCACCCGCCTCGCGAAGGTGATGGATCGCCTCGATCAGCATGCCGCCGGTTCCGCAGGCCGGGTCATAGATCGTTTCGCCCTCGCGGGGATCGAGGATGCGAACCATGAGGTTGACGACGCTTCGCGGCGTGTAGAACTCGCCCGCCTTCTTGTTGGTGGCGTCGGCAAACTTCTTGATCAGGTATTCGTAGGATTGCCCCAGCACATCGGCGCGAGCGGCTTTGTTGCCGAGCGGCAGCTTGGAGAAGTGTTCGATCAGATCACACAGCAGCGCATCCGAGAGACGGTCTTTGTTGGTCCACTGAGCGTCGCCGAAGATGCCGTACAGCGTGTCGGGGTTGGCTCTCTCGATTTCGCGCATCGCCCGAGCCAGCGCTTTGCCGACGTTGGTCGTCTTCTTGCGGACATCGTCCCAGTGGCAATCTTCCGGGATTTGGAAGCGATGGTTCTCCGGGAACAGGGCGTATTGCCGGTCCCCGTCTGATTCTTCGAGAGCCTCGGCGATTTCCTCGTCGTAGACATCCGAGATCCGCTTGAAGAAAAGCAACGGGAAGATGAACGTCTTGAAATCGGCAGCATCGACCGGGCCGCGCAAGATGTTGGCGGATTCCCAGAGGTGGTTCGAGAGCTGATTGAGTTCGAGCCCGTTGTCGCTCATTTCGATTTCTTCCTACGCTTTTTCGGTGGGGCTGTCTCGGGTGCATCAAGTTGTTGGAGAAACGCCTCCAAATCCTCTCGCTTGAACAGCCGGTAGCCGTTGACCGGATTCCGTCGCATGCTGATCTTTCCAGCCTCGGCATACTTCCTGAGCGTGGTTTGCGAGACTCCGAGAATCTCAGCCGCCTCAGCAGTTTTCACGTAATCATTCAACTTTTCCATCGTGCTGCACCTTCGATGCTTGGCAGTGTCGGCCCCGTCCGAGCAGGACAATAGTCTATCAGAGTCTACACCCCCACCGATAGCATCGGATCGCCATTTTCCATGAACAGCTGACACCATTGGTCACGCGAGGTCTCGATTCTGCTGAATCCGAGGACTTTTCGCGTCAAGTATGGTGATGCCGTTGGCTTAGCTCGCGTGAGCGGCTGATTGGCCGTCGTTGCCCCGTGATTTCCGACATTGTTCGGAGATCGCGGGGCTTTTTCGTTACTTGGCGGGGCGATGGTCGGCTCGCCGCAGGTTGTTTTTTGGAGGACCGCATGTCGCACATCGTTTCGATTCAGACCGAAGTTCGTGATCCCGTCGCCATCCGGTCGGCGTGTGATCGTTTGCGTTTGCCGGAGCCTGTCTTCGGCAAAACGAAGTTGTTCAGTAGCTCGGCGACGGGTTGGGCCGTGCAGTTGCCGGATTGGCGCTATCCGATCGTCTGCGATGTCAACACGGCCGAGATCGTCTTCGATAACTACGGCGGACGCTGGGGCGAACAGAATCAGCTTGACGGGTTCCTTCAGGGATACGCTGTCGAGAAGGCCAAGATTGAGGCCCGCAAGAAGGGCCACACCGTGACCGAGCAATCGCTCGAAGATGGCTCCGTGAAGTTGACCATCAACGTCGGGGGTGTCGCATGAGTAAGACCATCGAGATCATCATCGCGCCGAACGGGCAGTCGCGGGTCGAGACGCAGGGCTTTATCGGCTCAGCATGCTGGGACGCCAGCCGCTTCATTGAACATGCCCTGGGCCAGCAAACCGATGAGTTGCTCAAACCCGAGTTCCATCAGGCCGCCCCGAACCAGCAGGAGATTCAGCAGAGCGAATAGCGGCACTCTGTGTTTCAGCCTGGTTGGATTCATTCTCTATTCTCAATCAAGGAGTTTTCCATGACGTTTACTGATCGGCTGGCGGAGTACGTTCGCGCGTGCTTCACCGGCCTGTGGATTGAATCGCATGAGCATCAGGATGCGCTCGTTGCCATGGCGCAGCTATGTCGCCAGGAAGACTGGCGAATGGCAACCTGGGACATTGACCAGGGCTTGAAGATCCCCGGCGCAGAGTCAGACGCCGGGGCCAGTGATCCAGTGGCAGCCATTCGGGCAGTCAACTCGCTGGCCTCGCCTGATGGGACGGCGATTTTGGTGCTCCAGAACTTCCACCGGTTCCTGCAATCGGCGGAGATCGTGCAAGCCCTCGCGCAACAAGTTGTCACCGGCAAGCAGAACCGCACGATCATTGTGGTGCTGTCCCCGGTGGTTTCGTTGCCCGTTGAACTCGAAAAGTTGTTCGTTGTGTTGGAGCACGAACTTCCCAGCCGCGAACAACTGACGGAGATCGCAGAAGGCATCGCAACCGAGGATGGAGAGTTTCCCAACGGACGAGAACGCGAAATGGTCTTGGATGCGGCCGTGGGGCTGACCCGCTATGAAGCGGAAAACGGCTTCAGCTTGTCGTTGATCCGTGAAGGTCGGCTAAGCGCTTCAACGCTTTGGGAACAGAAGGCCCAGATGCTCAAGAAGAACGGCACGCTCCAGCTTTATCGGGGTGGCGATGACTTCAATCGGCTCGGTGGCCTGTCGGCTCTCAAGACATTCACCAAGCGAGCTCTGTTGCAACCCAACCGTGACAACCCGCTCAAGCGACCGCGCGGCGTGATGCTACTTTCGCCACCTGGCTGCGGCAAATCGCAGTTTTGCAAGGCCCTCGGGAGCGAGGTCGGGCGACCGGTGCTGGTCTTGGATGTCGGGAGTCTGATGGGTTCGCTCGTCGGGCAGAGTGAGGAGCGAACTCGGCACGCGCTGAAAACGATCGACGCCATGGCTCCGTGTGTCGTGATGATCGACGAGGTTGAGAAGGCGTTCGCAGGCGTAAACGGACACAGCGATTCCGGCGTCTCATCACGCATGTTCGCCACGTTCCTCAGCTGGCTCAACGATCACGACTCCGATGTGTTTGTGGTTTGCACGGCGAACGACGTCAGCAAGCTGCCACCGGAGTTCAGTCGCAGCGAGAGATTTGACGGCGTGTTCTTCGTTGACCTGCCGAGTCGCGAGGAGAAGGATGCGATCTGGGACATCTATCTCAATCTGTTCGAGATCGAACCTAATCAGCGCCGGCCCAAGGATGACAACTTCACGGGTGCTGAGATCCGGGCCTGCTGCCGGCTGGCGGCGCTCTTGGATGTGTCGCTTACCCAGGCCGCACAGAATGTGGTCCCCGTCGCGGTGACGGCCGCCGAATCGGTCGAGCGATTACGGACTTGGGCCAGCGGCCGCTGTCTCGATGCCTGTCGTCCCGGCGTTTACCAATTCAACGGCGCGAGTGGCAAGTCTCGGCGGCGGGTCAGTCGCGATCCATCCAATAACTGACGTCACTCGTTGACGGCGACCTTCCTGTCTATTCCTGCGCCGAGTCCGGTCCCAAGTGGAACTGGTCTCGGCATTTTTCATGGTCTCTCTCTGGAGATTTCGTATGAGCACACTCTTAGTTGAACCCACTTCCCCGATGGCTGAGGTCAATTCCGCTTCCGATCGGCTCCGCACGACGATGGCGGCTGCCCGGCTCAGTTTCAACTGGCTCGGCGTTCGCAAATCGCTGAACTCTCAGCAGAAGGACCAAGCGGCCGATTCGTTCGGTGCCGAGGGGAAGTTCCTCTCGGCCGGCAAGAAGCTCCTCGACACGTCACATCCGGCGTTCAAGGCGGTGACAGCGATTCGTGGCCGGGCCGTGGCGTATTGGAAGGGTGTCTCGCTGCCGTACCCGGAGCCGGGTCTCCGTTTGATTCGGCAAGATGCCGTCACCGAGTTTGACAGCAAGGTCGCCGAGTTTCGTGTTGAGTTGGAGGATGCCGTGGCCGAACTCGATCGGCATTACGACGAACTCCGAGAGGCGGCTCGGGGACGACTGGGTGACTTGTTCGATCCCAGCGATTACCCGCCGACGTTGAGCGGGATGTTCGGAATCGAGCACGACTATCCTAGCGTGGAACCGCCCGATTACCTGCGTCAACTGAGTCCCGAACTCTACGAGCAGGAATGTCGCCGGGTGCAGTCGCGATTCGATGAAGCCGTGCAACTGGCCGAGCAGGCGTTTCTCGAAGAACTCGCGAAGCTGGTCGATCACCTCGCCGAACGCCTCAGCGGTCAGGATGATGGCAAACCCAAGGTGTTTCGAGATTCTGCCGTTACGAACCTGAGCGATTTCTTCGAGCGATTCCGGGCGCTCAATGTCCGCTCGAACGACCAACTCGATGAGCTGGTAGAACGGGCCCAGGGCGTCGTAAACGGCGTGGCCCCGCAAGACCTCCGTGACAGCGGATCGCTACGGCAGCAAATCGCCTCGCAGCTGAGCAGCGTGCAATCATCGCTCGATGGCCTACTGGTCGATCGCCCGCGTCGGAACATCATTCGCCGGCCTCGGTGAAGGAGGTCACCTTGGAACTGCTCATCGCAACATGCGGGCAAGTCCGTTGCATTTATGCCGAATCGGTCGACCTCCAAGAGCTTGGTACTGTGTCGATTCGACGCGGATCTCATGTGGAGCCAACCGAAGACGGCCATTGGACGGCGGACATGGCCCCGGTG
>JAQBZB010000079.1 GCA_027622275.1 Planctomycetota bacterium
ACTCGTTAGTGTCGCTGGTGCAAAGTACTTGCTTAAGTCCACGCCATTCGGGACAAGCCCGTTGGGGACGGAGGAACAGATCCTGCATTACTCAAGAGGACCGATTTCGTCACCGATGACCAAATCCTGAACACCCCAGTTCCAAACTCTCACGAGTTCGGCTACCTCTGCTGGACTTCTGGCTCCCGAACTCTCACGAATTCGGCTACATCCGCTCGCGAACCGCACTTGAAGACGGACGCAATACGGAGGGAGAGGAAGCTGGACCGGGGCGGCGCAATCAGGTTTTCTTGCGATTCTTTTTGTTCGCGTTGGGCACCTCGAACTGAACGACCGAGCCGTCGTCCTTGTATTGGTCGCGAAGCCGCTGCAACTCGACTTCCAGCTGCTTGCGTACCGCGGCGTAGGCGGGATCGTCATAGACGCTCATCAACTCGTGGGGATCTTTCTCCAAATCAAAGAGTTCCCACTCCTTGGTCTCATAGTAGTGGATCAGCTTGTGCCGCTCGGTACGGACGCCGTAATGCTTGGCGACCGAGTGACCGCCCGGGAATTCGTAGTAGTGATAGTAGACCGACGTCCGCCAATCCGCGGGTGTCTCGCCCAGCAAGACCTGTTCGAAGCTGCGGCCTTGCATGTCGCCGGGTATCGCAGCGCCCGCGATATCGAGAAACAACTCGGGAAAGTCCAAATTCATCACCATCGCATCGGAGACCGTGCCGGGCTTCACCTTGCCGGGCCAGCGAACCATCAGCGGCGTGCGGAACGACTCCTCGTACATCCAGCGCTTGTCGAACCAGCCATGCTCGCCGAGATACCAGCCCTGGTCCGATGAGTAAATCACCACGGTGTTGTCGGCGAGTCCTGTTTCGTCCAGGTAATCCATCACGCGGCCCACGTTCTCATCGACCGAGTCGACGCACCGCAGGTAATCCTTTGCGTAGCGTTGATACTTCCAGCGAATCAAATCCTGGCCGGTCAGCTCGGCCTTCTCGAACGCCTCGTTCTGTGGACCGTATGCCTCGTCCCAGACCTTTCGTTGTTCCGGGGTCAATCCGCCTTGCGGGACGAGTTTCAGGTCATTGGGCGTGAGGTGTCGCTCGACCGTCATCTCTTGGTTCCGCGCGGGACTGGCCCGATGACTGTAGTCGTCGAACAGCGTATCGGGCTCGGCGATCGTAACGCCGTCGTAGTTGTGCAGCTGTTTTGGGCCGGGCTGCCAGTTGCGATGCGGGGCTTTATGCTGATACATCAACAGAAATGGTTTGTCGGCATCCCGCTTGTTCTTCAGCCAATCCAGGGCGACGTCGGTGATGATGTCGGTCGTATAGCCGGTGTGCTTCACGATGCCGTCGGGCGTGTCCATCGCTGGGTTGTAGTAAGGCCCCTGTCCTTGGAGGATATGCCAGTAGTCGAACCCGGTCGGATCGGTCGACAAGTGCCACTTGCCGACCATCGCCGTTTGATAGCCCGCGGCTTGGAGCAGCTTCGAGACGGTTTGTTGCTCGCCGTTGAATCGGTTTCCATTGTGGACGAAGCCATTCAAGTGGCTGTACTTGCCGGTCAAGATCACGGCCCGCGACGGCCCGCAAATGGAGTTCGTCACAAAGCAACGATCGAACCGCATTCCTTCTTTCGCGATGCGGTCGAGATTGGGTGTTTGATTCACCTTGCTGCCGTAACAGCTCAGCGCCTGATACCCGTGATCGTCGGAGAAGACGAAGAGGATGTTGGGACGCTGATCCTTTTCCGCCCGAGCAACGTTCCCGATGAGCGTGAGAGCGACAAGTGCAAGCAGTATCGAACAACGACGAATCATGGCGAAATCCCTCTTGTCTTGAGCGTTCCCCCAACAAGTAAAACCGTCGCCTTACATTTGTAGGGCGACGGTGTGAGGATTCAGCACGGCCCCACACTGATCGTTGTCAGACAGAGCCGAAACGGGTGGGTACTCTTAGCCAAACGGATCAGCGAATGGATCGGCTGCTGGTTCCGCGGGCTTTGCTTCTTCGGTCGCCGGAGCGCTGTCCGTGGCTGGAGCGTCGTCCGCGAACGGATCGGTCTCCGCGTCGGTGGAAACTTCCGCGGGCATTGCTTCGGTGGCAGTGTTACTATCACCAAACAAATCAGTTCCGCTGTCCGCAGGTGGTATCGTGGTCGCTGGCGCGGCTGCGGGTGGAGCCGGTTGGGCAGTGCCACCGAATGGATCCGAGGCGTCTTCCGCGGGCGGAGTGCCAACCAATTCCTTGGCGTCGGCTGGTTGCGGACGATTTGGGTCGCGAAGCACTTGTTGCTCGGCACTTTGAAGTTGCTCATAACGAGCTTGTGATGCCTTCACGGTGCGAGTGCGTGCAACGAGTCGAGCTTGTTGCCTTTGACGTTCAATCGCAACCCTCGTCGTGCCTTGGACTCGCTGTAGCGAGTGGCTGACAGGATAGACGCGATCCGCGCCGCGTGTTTCAAGTTCCGCGCCCTTCTGAAAGTCGGCTTTCGCTTCGTCGGGCCGACCTAGCGCTGTGTAAGCGAGCCCGCGAAAGTAAAACGTCCGTGGATCTTGAGTCCCTTGATCGATCGCGGTCGTCAGGTACTCGTGCGACTCTTGGTATCGGGCCGCAAAATAGGCATGCACTCCATGACCATAAAGCTCTGCCAACACGCTGTCCTGGGCGACGACGTCCGTAGGGCGGGCTGCGAGAAGGCTGATGACAACGAACCCGATTGCTACGTAGCTACGCATTCGAAACGCTCCCGATTCGAAAGTGGATGTTGAGACTCGACGGGCGAACACGCTACCATGATGGAGGCGGAGCCCGCGCCTATCAAGGCGTCTGGCGAAGAGTTCATGGTAATTCACGGCTTCTGCCGTCGCAAGCGTTACAAGAGGAATGTCCAAATCCAAATGATCAATCCACAGTCGTTGCCAGCGTACGATCGGCTCCAAAGTTACGACTGGAATTATGAACACGCCCCCGATCCGGTGGAGATCGACGTCCCGATGCTGCCCGGCGAGTGGGACTTCTGCGGGTTGCCAGTGGCGTCGCCCTTGGGCGTTCCCGCCGGGCCGCTCCTGAACGGAAGATGGTGCTTGTACTACGCGAGCCTCGGCTTCGACGTCGTCACGTATAAGACAGTCCGCAGCCGGACCCGTGCTTGCTACCCTTTGCCGAATCTGCAGCCTGTCGCTTGCGGGCAGTTGACCGGTGACGAGACAGAGGTGCCTGCCGCGGCTGACATGACGGGCAGTTGGGCAGTCTCCTACGGAATGCCCTCGAAAGAACCGGCGATCTGGCGAGCCGATGTCGAAGCCACCCGCAAGCAACTCGGCGCGGGAAAGTTGCTATCGGTGTCCGTCGTCGCGACCGTGCAAGACGAATGGACGATCGACGACCTCGCGGCAGACTATGCGAAATGTGCGAAGTGGGCGGTCGAAAGCGGTGCGGACGTCGTCGAAACAAACTTTTCGTGTCCCAACGTGTCGACTTGCGACGGCCAGCTGTTTCAACAACCGGCAGACGCCCGTCGCGTAGCGCAGTGCGTTCGCACTGCAATTGGCAATGTTCCGTATGCGGCAAAGATCGGACATGTTCCGACACCGGAAGCCGCTTCGAAGTTGCTCGACGCGATTGGTCCCAGCATCAACGCGCTCGCCATGACCAACAGCGTGGCCACGCAAGTCCGCGACGGTGAATCTTTGGTCTTTGATGGACAAAGACGCGGCATCTGTGGCGCGGCAATCCGCGATGCTTCGATCCAGCAAACGCGGCTGTTCGCCGACTTGATTCGGGAACGCCGGCTCAACATTCAGTTGATCGGAGTGGGCGGCATTCAGAGCGCGGAGGACGTGACAACGTACTTGTCCGCTGGTGCCGAGGCATGTCATATCGCAACCGCCGCGATGGTTGACCCGTATCTCGCCGTGCGTCTCAAGCAAGAACTCGTCAAACGCAGCGAAAACTCTGGCTAATCCGCAGAATCAGACGCTCTTCGACGGAGTCTCTCGCGCCAATTTGCTTGCGAGCGGATGGTGGGCGGGATACGATGGAGTCTTGTCTCGTTCTCGCCACATTACTCCTCAGCTCGAAGGAATTGCGAATGTCGACAAAGACTCAGATCATTGAAGAGCAGGCTGTCGCCGCTCCGGTCGAATCAAAGCCCATGCAAGAGATTTTGAAGATGGTTCGCCGGGATAGCCAAATGGAACCGCAAGCTTATCTCGAAGAATCCAAAGTTCCGCACGGTGGCGAATAGAAGTGGCAGAGGTCTTTCAGCGGCTTCTCGGCCTGGAAACCGAGTACGCAATCCGCTCCTCTTCCAACCTTGCTACCTCTCGTCGATCGAAGTTTCGACTTTATGAGTCGCTTGTGGCCGCGCTCCATCGGCGCGTGCCCACGGTGCCGGCCAAGCACTTCAAGGAAGGTGTGTTTACCGCCAACGGCGGTGCCGTGTGGTTCGAAGCGGAACGACCGGCGGCTGGGGGTGGCCTGATCGAAGGCGCGACGCCCGAGTGTCGTGGTCCTCGCGAAGCCGTGACGTATCAGCGAGCCCAAGATCGGCTGCTTGCTGAGTCGGCGGCCGAACGTGGCTTTCAGTTGATCAAGAACGATCGCGATGCCTGCGACAACATCTACGGGGCGCAAGAGAACTACGAGGCGACAATCGCGTCGGGCGTGCTGCTGTTTCTGTGGCGTCTCGGGCTGGTGTGTCTGTTCCCGCTGGCGCTAGTCACTTGGCTCGGGATCGCGGCGTGTGTCCTCGGAACGCTGTCGTATTTCTTGGTCGCGGCGATCATTTACTTGCCGCTGAAGCTGATTGCCGGTAGTCGAGAGTCCGTTGCTTTGTTTCTCTTCGGGAGTGACCTCGTCGAGGGACGTGAGACCTGTATTCACGTTCCCGTGTGGCTCGAGTCGTCGCGGCAACTCGTCACGCGGATTCTCACCGCCCCCTTGGCCCTGGCCTTATATGGCCTGCTGCAAGTCACCGCCTTTCGTGAAGCTCGCCAGCGGCTTGTCCCTTTCCTGATCAGCCGCCCGATCTTTGCGGGTGCTGGGATGGTTGATGCGGACGGCAAGTTTCATATCGCCGACAAAGCACCCGCCATCAACTGTATTGTCGGTTATGGCGGCATGGTTGGCGATCGCCCGATCTTCTCGATGGGGCATTTCTTCAAAGCCGTCTACGCCGATTCGTGGTTTGCACCGCGTGAGTACTTCGAGTTGTTTTCGCAACAGCAACGCTTACAGATCGGTTTAGGCGATTCCAACATGTGCGAGACCGCCGAGTACCTCCGCATCAGCACAACGCTGTTGGTTCTCGACGCCATCGAAGCGGGAATGTTTCAGGTTACACCGGCGGTTCGCCGTCCGATTCAAGCATTGCACGCCGTTTGCGGCGACGAATCGCTGACACAGGAGATTTCGTTGCGTGACGGACAGGCTGTTACCGCTCTGCAACTGCAGCGATATTACTTCGCCGGTTGTCGAGCCTTTTTGAAACAACAGACCAATGTTCCCGCCGAAGCATGGGATGTGTTGCAACTCTGGAATCAGACGCTCGATCACTTGGAGCAGCTGGCCGCGGGCACCGAGGTGCCCGATGCCCTTGTCGGCTCGGTCGATTGGGTGACAAAGAAGTATTTGCTCGATCAGGCTGGCGCGAATGCGAACTGGGCCGAACGCAAGAAGATCGATTTGCGTTACCACGAACTGTCCGAGGATGGATACTTTGCCATGCTTCAAGCGGCAGGGCTGGCACCGCGATTGATCGAAGAAGAAGCGATCGAGCGCGCGACGCGACTCGCGCCACCGAACTCGCCCGCCACGATGCGCGGACACTATATCCGCGAGTTCGCTCACGGAGATGAACCAGTGAGAGCGAACTGGAAGGCCATTGTCATCGGTCAGCGTTGGGGCGCAAAAACGATTCGGCTTGCCAAATACGGGCGTACTCGCCGCCGGACGCGCAGCATCGCGGCCCGCTTCATACGCCGAGGGAAGATCGTGTGAGGTACAGAATCATGGGGCATGGTGACGCCCTCTTTCACGATTCGGTGCCCAGTGACTTTGTAACGCTCAGCGATCTGCTGGGAGACCCCGGATGCTAATGGAATCGGTCTTCGTTCTGTCCGCCATTCTGCTGGTTGTCACCGCGTTTGCGTGTTGGGCGTTGAATGTGATCGGCTTGCCTGGGAATTGGCTGGTAGTCGCGCTGGCCGCGATCTATTCCTACTTCATGCCGGACGAACGGCGACTCGACATCAGCGTCTTGGCGGTCATCGGGCTGTTGGCTCTCGCGGCACTGGGTGAAGCGATCGAGTTCCTGGCCGCCGCGCTCGGTGCCTCGAAGGCCGGAGCGAGCAAACGCGGCACGGCGCTCGCACTGGTCGGCTCGCTAATCGGTGGAGTTGCCGGGATCTTTGTTCCAATTCCCGTTGTTGGGCAAGTCGTCGGGCCGATTGTCTGTGCCAGTCTGGGAGCGCTTGCCGGAGCTGTCTTGGGTGAGCAGTGGAAGGGGCGCGATCTCGACGACAGCTTAAACATCGGCCATGCCGCGTTCTGGGGCCGATTGATCGGCACGCTCGGCAAGATCTTGGTTGGGTGCGTTATGCTCGTGCTGATAATCGTTAGCTTGATCATCCGGTAGGGTGGGCTGTGACCACCAAATCAAGGTCGCTGTGACCCCAGATGATCTGACATATCTTCCTGTTTTTTCGAGGATGTTTGGCATTCTTGCTGGAGCTAACGCGTCTGATTGATGTCCGTAGTTTTTGATTGATTCCCCTGGAGCGCGAGGGACACGGATGTCACAGACGGAACTAGGATTCGTCAACGAAGTCAAAGATGTTTGCCACACCTTCGAACTTCACCTCCGCAACTTCTCCCGCTCGCGAAGCAAGTTTCGGCAACTCGGAATCGTTGGGTTGTTCCCCGACAAATCCGGACCTAAATCCATTCGAACGTCAACGCTGGCTGCTGGAATTGTCCAACTCTATCGAAAGGGCAGAAGTTGCTACGACATCGCCACACAACTTGGCATCAGCGGCTCCACCGTGCGACGCATCTTGAAAGAGCAAGGCGTTCCACTTCGCTCCCCGCTCGACAATCACCAACCTTTGCCGCTGACAGACGATGACGGTGAACTTCAACCGCCCGCAGTGCAACCGCCCGCAATGCAACAGATCGAAGTCAAAACGATCCGCCGCAAGCTGAACGAAATCACCCAACGCGGTCAAGCGGCCGAGTGGCACCGCCGGTTGGCTCGCCGCCGCGCCGAACAACAACCGTCGGCTCTGGCCACGCTCTATGTCGACGGCCATGTGCGCGCCTATCACGGCCAGCATCGGATCGGCAAAACCCACGTCAGCCGCTTGAAACGGGTGCTGCGGGCCGAAACGGATTACTGGGTGCATCGAGCCCACGGTCAGCCTCTGTTGGTGGTTCACGAATCGGTGGACAGCAGTTTCCGCAAGACGTTGCGCGACGGCGTGCTACCTGAAATCCGCCGCGTGGTTGGCAACCGCCGAGTGCGGATCGTGTTCGACCGCGAAGGTTGGAGCCGCGAGTTGTTTGACGACTTGTTGAGCTTGAACTTCGACTTCATGACGTACCGCAAGGGGCCCTACGAACCGTTGGCGGACAGCGAATTCGCTGCGGCCACGTTCGGTGTCCCTGGTCAGCCGGCGGTGCATTACGAGTTGGCGGAGACGGTCTTTAAGCAGGCCGGCTGGCCGCGTCTGCGGTTGGTGGCGGTCAAGAAGAAGAACGGCGGAGTTAGCGTGGTGGATGTTCCACCGCTGGAGCCAAGAGAATTGGTTCAAGTACATGCGCACGGAATATGCGTTGGATGTGTTAGTGGATTACTCGGTGGAGTTGGATGATGCGGATCGTTTGGTGGTGAATCCGCGGTGGCGGGAACGGGATCGCCAAGTGGCCTCGGCGCGCAACCGCTTCGAGCGTGTTCAAGCGAAGTACGCTGGCTTGATCTTGAAGTCAGAGGAGAAGGCATCGAGCGAGCAGGCAACGGACGATTCTATGGAGCGTAAGTCATCCGATGCGTCTGCGTCTCCCTGTGAGCAGAGGGATTGCGAATGTCAGTCTCCACATCCCACCGCAGACCATCAAGCTCCGCGATATCCTCGGCACTAAAACGCTGGTGGTCCGAGAGCGTCGTGACAATCGTGATCACCTCGCTACGACCGCTGGTTCGATAGCGGATCACACGATATTGAATGGACTCCGGTAACAAGTTCCATTGCTCGCGAGTGAAGCGAGTTGCATCGAACTTCGGTTTCGGCAGCGTGACGATCGTGTCATCGATTCGCTTACACTCACCTTCAAACGGCGAGTTGCGAGTTCCGTTGATACAGAAAACGAGGTCGGCTCCCACGCGATTCAGTAACACGGCGTCATGAAACGATTCAAAGTTGCTGTCGCCCACGACGACGTCTCCAGCCACGAAAGCGCTATGTTTTTCACGAAACAAGGAGACTTCGCCGGTTCGCTTTCCTACCACGGGTCCTGTGTTGTAGTGTTCGATACAGCCAGTAGCCAGCGATGTCGTTGCAACAACACGCACTTGCGGAAACCCCAGCCCTTGCTGTTGAGCAGCCGGCTGCGGATAGACCTCTTGGTTCTCAGCCGTGTCGTGCGCGCGGAGCACGAGGCCATCGACAAAGGAGACATCTTTGCTTCGCCATTTCCATTGACTGCATGTCTTGTCGCGTTGCAACTGGACGACTCGCTGTCCCAAGCAATCCATCAACTTAACAGGAAGCCTTGCCCTGGCTTTGCAGTACGCCGAGCCATCCTCGCTCACCGGCGGCAGCCCCTGACGTTTTCGTTCGCGGTTGAATTGCGTGACGACGGTTGAGCAGGCATCGCCACGACGGAGCGCCTGAGCCACAAACAAGCCCAGCGTCGTAGCTGGCGTGAAATCCCTGTCTCGAAAACGAAGCTCAAGTTCGTCGCATAACGCATGCACGTCTTCATCCTTAAAAAGGGATGACCGTCGCATTTGATCGACCGTCATCAACTGCTCGATCCGCGTTCGCACTTGTTTGGGCTGAAGAGCTTTGCGAATTTCAGATCTACGATCGGCATCGACAGGAGTTCCTCGAGGTGGCAGAATCAGGCGTGGCTTGCTTGCTAGCATTGGGGTTTCTGTTAACGATGAACCACCATGCAGCGAGGCGGCCGTTTAATGCTAGGCCAAAAGTTTTGTCACACCAAAATCCTTAAGTCCACGCCATTCGAGACAAGCCCGTTGGGGACCAACGCGTTCACTTCAACGTTGATCTCGTTCACCATGAGCAGATTATCAACCGCTCAGCGGCCGCTCAATGCGTGCTTTCGTCAGCGGCCTCGGGTAGCTATCCTAGTGATCCCGCGTCAACTAGAGTTCTCATGCCTGAGGTAATGATGGATACACACAACTCGCGAATTGGCCTGGTGCTGTTCGTGGTTTATCTGCTCCTTTACGGTGGCTTTGTCTTCTTGAACGCCTTCGCGGCGGAGGTCATGTCGACGACTCCGATTGCCGGTGTGAACCTCGCCATTCTTTACGGCTTCGGGCTGATCGTCGCGGCGCTAGTGTTGGCGCTGGTCTACGGCTTTCTCTGCAAGCCGACCGATGACGAGACTGCGGCGCGGGGAGACAAGAAATGATTCACGAAGCTTCCTACGTGGCGATCGCGGCCTTTTTCGCCTTCGTCGCGGTCACGCTCGGCATCAGTTTTTATCTAGGCGGCAAAGCCAAGTCGTCGCAGGGCTACTTCGCCGCCCACGGCCAGATCCCTTGGTTCGTCAACGGCATCGCCTTCGCCGGCGATTACCTTTCGGCCGCGTCGTTCCTTGGCATCTGCGGCATGATCGCGTTCTATGGCTACGATGGGTTCTTGTACTCGATCGGGTATCTCGCCGGTTGGATCGTCGCGTTGTTCGTGGTCGCCGAGCCGATGAAGCGACTGGGCAAGTTCACCTTCGCCGATGCACTCGATGCCAAGTTCAATTCGCCCGGCATCAAACTGGCGGCCGGCATCAGCACGCTCGCCGTGAGCGTCTTCTACTTGATTCCGCAAATGGTTGGCGCGGGTGTCCTTGTGCAACCGCTCTTGAATTTTCCACATTGGGTGGGAGTCGTGATTGTAGGTGCGACAGTGATCGTCATCGTTGTCACGGCCGGCATGGTATCGACGACCTGGGTCCAGTTTCTCAAAGGCTCGCTGCTCGTGCTGTTCAGTGCCATCTTGACCGTGATGATCTGGGCGCGCGGCTTCGAGACGAAAGAGGGCGGCATTGATGGCCACGTCTTCCGCACGCTCACTTTCGACGCCGATATTCCTCAAAACGAATGGCCGTTACCGCCTGATCTGGCAGGCGCATCCATGCGCCCGCTCACTGGCACTGCCAGCCAACGGACCTTCATCGCGATCGGTAACTCGATGTGGAGTGTCGAGGCGGTGCCGGGAAAGGTGATTCTGCACGAAGCTCAGACGGTGCAGAAGTTGGCCGACGGCACCCTGTTGGTCAACGGCGAGCCGCTGGGAACCAAGAAGGGCGATCCTGAACTGCATCCGGTTGGTTATGTCAGTAAGTTGCCCGGCGGTGAACAAAAAACTGGTCCGCTCGGCCCGCTGTCGTTCTTCAGCACGCTGCAAGAGAGCGAAGTCGTCTTATGGGGCAAGGACACGGTTCATGGCGAGGATGGCGAGCCCGTGACCGTCTACTTTCAAAAGCCAACACCGGGCAGCCAGGTCCTTCGTCCCGGCGAGCATCCGAGCTTCAAAGGCATTCGCAGCGGCAAGCTGCTCGACAAACTGAACTTTCTCTCACTGATGTTGGCGCTCTTCTGTGGTACCGCGTCGTTGCCCCACATTCTCATTCGCTACTACACCGTGAAAGACGAGTCGGCCGCCCGCAAGAGCACGATCGTCGGCATCGCCAGCATCGGCTTCTTCTATGTCCTGACGCTGTACATGGGGCTTGGTGCGATGACCAGCGGATCGATGGATCTCACGGACAGCAACATGGCGGCCCCGCTGCTGGCGAAGAGCATGAACGAATGGCTGTTCGCCGCCATTTCGGCGATTGCCTTCACGACGGTGCTGGGAACGGTCAGCGGTCTGATTCTGGCTTCCGCCGGAGCGGTGACGCACGACCTGATGGCCAGCTACCTAAAGATTGAGATGAGCGATCACGAGAAGGTGCGCGTCGCGAAGATCACCTCCGTCATCGTAGGCGTGATCGCGGTCGTGCTTGGCATTCAATTCAAGAACCTCAACGTCAGCTATCTCGTCGGTTGGGCGTTCAGCGTTGCCGCGTCGGCGAATTTGCCGTCGCTCGCGATGATCCTGTTTTGGAAAGGCGTCACGCGACAGGGCGTGATCACAGCGGTGTTGGTTGGCATGATCAGTTCGCTGGGTTGGATACTGTTGAGCGCCGATACGTTTACCGGCGTCTACGGCCTGTCTGCCGATCAGGCGCTCGTGCCGTTCAGCCAGCCCGGTATCGTCACGATCCCACTCGGCTTCCTGACTTTGGTTGTCGTTTCGCTGATGACACGGAAAAAGTAGAGTGGGCTGTGCCCACCTGCGTGGCCTTTCGCTCCGCGAAAGGAATGATTCTGTTCGCGGAGCGAACAGCCACGTAACAGTTGCGGCTCCGCTGCCCTCTGAGAATCTCATCATGTTCGATGCGGATCAGCACCAACTGCTCGACTTCGGTGCCGGGCGGAAGTTGGAGCGGTTTGGGAAGTACGTGCTCGACCGCTACTGGCCGTCCGCGGACGATGCTCTCAAGTCGGACGCCGCCGCCTGGAAGACGGCTGACGCGCGCTACGAGCGGACGCAGGCAGACGAAGGACAGTGGCCGCCGGCGCGTTACCCTCAACGTGGACGATCAAGCACGGCGAACTTGTATTCGAGTTGCAGCCAACGCCGTTCGGCCATGTTGGCGTGTTTCCCGAGCAAGCGGCGAACTGGGACTGGATCGCCAAGCAAGTGGCGCGCGAGTCGCGGCCACTTCGCGTGTTAAATCTATTTGCCTACACCGGCGGCAGCACGTTGGCAGCGGCGGCGGCCGGCGCGGAAGTCGTCCACGTCGATTCAGCTAAGAACACCGTGGCTTGGGCTCGACGCAACGCCGAGTTGTCGGGTTTGAGCGAGAAGCCAATCCGCTGGATCGCCGAAGACGCGAAGAAATTCGCCGCGCGGGAACTGCGACGCGGCAACCGCTATGATGCGGTGATTCTCGATCCGCCGAGCTACGGTCACGGCGCGAAAGGCGAAACGTGGAAGATCACTCGCGATTTGCATCCGCTGCTCACTACCTGTGCCAAGCTGACGGAAGGCCACCGTGCGTTTATGCTGTTGACTTGCCATTCGCCCGGTTTCGAGTCGCCCGAAGTCGAAGCCATCCTCGCCGACGCCGTGTTCGGAACGTGCCAAGCCGGTGCGACCGCGCGGCCGTTAACTCTTACATGTATCGACGGCCGACAATTACCCAGCGGCGTCGTTGCCCGCTGGCCCAACTGATCTGATTACGAATGAGGGTAGGCCGGAACAAGGCTTTGCGCAGTTCCGGCATCCGCCCACCAATTGCCGGAACTGCGAAGCTTGTTCCGGCCTACGAAGATCATGACCGAACCAATCACCAGCCGCCACAATCCGCGAATCAAACTGGCCGCGAAGCTGCGCGACCGGCGCGGCCGTCACGAGCAGCAACGCATCATCATCGACGGACTTCGCGAGATTGGACGAGCACTCGACGCGGGCGTCGAGTTCATCGAAGCGTTCGTCTGCGAATCGATCGTGACGAACGACGGCCAAGCGCTGCAACGACGACTGGCGGAATCTGGATGCGAGATCGTGCTCGTCAATCAATCCGTGCTCGAAAAGATCGCATTTGGCGATCGGTCTGATGGAATCGTTGCCATTGCAAAGCCTCCGCGCGCCGACCTCAACGGCCTGACGATCGAAGCTGAAATGTTGGTCGCTGTGCTGGAGAACGTCGAAAAGCCCGGCAACGTCGGAGCCGTCCTCCGCAGCGCCGACGCGGCGGGCGTTTCGGCCGTGATCGTCGCGGACGCGGGGACCGATCTCTACAATCCCAACTCGATCCGCGCGAGCGCCGGCACCATCTTTTCGATGCCGCTGGTCGCGTGTTCGGGGGATGAGGCGTTATCTTGGCTGCGGCAACACGCCTTCCAAATCGTCACCACGCGAGTCGACGGTGCCGTCGATTACACCACGGTCAACTACTCCGGTCGTTCCGCCGTCGTGCTGGGGAGCGAAGCCGAAGGTCTCTCCAGCATCTGGCAAGGTGAAGACGTCCCTTCCGTCCAGCTGCCCATGCGCGGCATCGGCGACAGTCTGAACGTGTCCGTGACGGCGGCAGTCTTGTTCTACGAAGCCTTGCGCCAGCGTCCTACAAGATCGTAACGGCGAACGTAGATACCGTTACGCAAACAGTTCCCGAATCGGCTCGCCGTGCGGAAGCACCGAGATGGGGCGGCCCGCGGAAGTGAGGTACTGCTTGCGGATGTCGACGCCGAGATGGTCGTAAATCGTCGCCAACACATCTTGCGGCGTCTTGGGGTTGTCCTTGGGAAAAGCTCCCTTGGCGTCGGACGAGCCGACGATGCGGCCGCCTTGGACCTTGCCGCCAGCGATGGCGGCGCTGAAGACGTTGGGATAGTGATCGCGTCCGGCGTCTTTGTTCACGCGCGGCGTACGACCGAACTCGCCCCACGCGACAACCATCGTCGACTCCATCAGGCCACGCTGCTCTAAGTCTTCGACGAGCGCTGAGTACGCCTTGTCGAACCGCGGCAGGAAGCCGCGACGCAACGAATTGAATCCTTGCACGTGCGTGTCCCACCAGCGAAGATCGACGGTCACCAGCCGGACGCCCGCTTCGACCAATCGTCGGGCGAGCAGCATCCGCTGACTCCACGCGGGAGCGCCGCAGCGGTTCGACGCGCCTGGGTCGAAGGCCGGCATGAAGCCATATCGCTCGCGAAGATCTTGCGGCTCGCTATCGAGATCGAAGGCGTGTTTCGCGGCGGGCGAACGAAGAATGTCCCACGCCTTCTGGCCAAAGCGGTCGAGCGCATCCATCTGGCCGCTTTGATCGGCGGCCGCTTGCAAGCGATCGAAACCGGTGAGCAACTCGCGGCGGCTGCCGAGTCGATCAACCGACAGGCCGGAAGCAATCTCGAAGTTCGGCAGAGTGAAAGGGCCGGTGTTCGCCGGATCGGCTCCGGTCTCGAACGGTTTGTAAGCGACGCCCAAGTAAGCCGAATCGGTTCCCGGGGCCTGCCGCGGGATCATGACGTAGGCCGGCAACTCGGGATTCAGATGGCCGAGCTGCTCGGCGGTGATCGAGCCGCAACTGGGCATGATGTTCTGATCCGGCGCTGGCCCAGGCGGATAGCCGGTGAAGCAAATCTGATCTCCGGCCGAATGCCCCGCGTTGTCGTGGTACAAGCTGCGAATGATCGACCACTTGTCCATCACACGGCCGCACATCGGCAGCATGTCCGTCAATTGAATGCCGGGCACGTTCGTGTCGCTGATGCCGAACTCGCCGCGATAGTCGATCGGTGCATCGGGCTTGGGGTCCCACATATCGATGTGGCTGGGCCCACCGCGCATCCACAGGATGATGACTGAGTTGACGGCTTTGCCTGCAACCGGAGCGGCAACCGCCTCGCCACGCAAGAGATCGGCAAGCGACAGCCCAGCCGCGCCGAGAACGCCAGCCCGCACAAAGCCACGTCGGCTGATTGGCTGGCGACGGAACTCGGAACACGTTCGATTTCGATCCCACTGGTCAGTCATACTAAAGACTCCGATGGACGACAGGTCAGATACATCAACAATGCTTTATATATCGGCTGACGTCCAACAGCAAGGTAAACGCCGCTGCTCCGATCCGCCGGAACTGACGACAAACTGTTTGCGGGCCGCCGGTTACGTATGCAAGCGGCACGTCGATCGCCACGAATAGGTCGGGCGAGGAACAAAAGGCAGAAGCTTGCTTCTTCATGCTGACGATGCTTGTCGTAGAATAAGAGGACGTGTTGAGGTCATTCGGGGGCGCAGCTGATGCTCGCTTGGCAATTCAGCCTGCCGACATCGACGGAGTAAGAACAGATGCCAACTTATGTGTACGAAGTTCTCGACGCCGACGGAAATGCTGGCGAACGGTTCGAGGTCGTGCAGCGGATGTCCGACGAACCGCTGGCCACCCATCCCGAAACCGGGCAGCCGGTGCGACGTATCTTTGTGCCGTTCCATGTTGCCGGCAAGCACGCACCGATGAAGACGGATCGCAATTTGGCGGACGACAAGAAGCTCGAACGCTTGGGCTTTACGAAGTACGTCAAATCGGGGGATGGAACCTACGACAAGGTGCTGGGCGAAGGGCCAAAGTCGATCAAGAAATGAATCGATGGATAACAGAAGCCAGCGAATCTCGCTGCTACCGGGGCTAGCATCGACAATTACTACGTCGCTGCCTCAAGTCTGTGCCAGCAATCTTCCGACGATAAACGACGTGCCTGTACGCCTGCCCGCAAGGAAGTTGTGATGCTAGATCGAGCCATCACGGATTACGTCGCCGCCGCCCCACGCCGTGTAAAGAACATCCCTGATCCGATCAGTGAGCGCGAACTGCGTTTTCTTGCCTTGCTGGGCGCTTTCCCGCTCGCGGAAGGCGAGATTCTTTCGATCGGTTGCGGCTTGGGACGATCGACGATCATCTTGGCCGAGACGGCACGGTTGGCGGGCGACACGCGAGTTAGTGCGATCGATCCGCTGGAAACGAAATTCTATCTAACGCGACCCGAAACGATTGAAGCCAATCTGCGAGACGCTCACGTTGACGATATCGTCGACTTTCATCAGGTCTTTCCCGAAGAGATCAGCGACATCTGGGACCGGCCGCTACGATTGCTGTGGTTTGGTGCCGAGCATTCGCCGGAAGGTGCCGAAGCCGACTTCGACGAGTATTCGGAGCACTTGACGGACGGAGGCATTGTCGCGTTTCACAATGCGGTGAAACGGCGTGATGGAGGCCTGGTCGTGTTTACGGAAAACGTCTTGCTCGACGAGCACTTTGGTGCCGCGGGGGTCTGTGGAACGATCGCCTGGGCCAGGTATCATGCCGATCCCGCTCGAGCGCGCAAGTTCCACGATCAAAAGGCGCGGCTCTACCAAAGGCTGACTCCGTTGATCCCATTCGTCGCGCCAGACCGCAAGCCGTCGTGGTGGTCGCGGTTGTCGTTCAAGCTGTACGAGAGACGCATTCCGCAGCAGGACGTCGAGCCGGAATCGTGGCTCCGCAGCGTCGCCTAAGCTCCTCGGCGGCATCCGGCAAAGTTTCTTGGTTTCGTCGCGTTGCTCCAATTACAATGGAGCGAGTTGAAACAGCGGCAACACTTGAGGGACTTGGCGATGCGAAGCGATCTATCTTGGACCATCTTGGTGGTAACCGTTCTGGTTTTCATTGGTTCGGCACGGGCTTTCGATCCCGAGCCCGTCCCCAATGGCCGAACGATCGAACAGGAAGAACTCACGGAGTTGGGCGAAGCGGTGGCCCGCATTGATCTCCTCCGCGACAACCATTTCCAATACGAATCGCAAGTCGAGCAGCTCACCGAGACGGCCATCGCGATGGAAGGCGGCGCCATCGAGGCGCTACTGACGGTGCGGAGAGTGATTCCAGGCGAAGTGCTCTGTGAGCCGTCCGACGCCGGCCGAACGCGCATGATCCTGAAGCACGCCTCTTACCCGTACTTCGGCAATCAGCGCACCGTCTGGTATCCGGCACAACCTTCGGCGGACTATTGGAACATGCTCGCGAAGCCCGTCGGCGTGCGGATCGGTGACGAGATCACGCTGGAGATGGCGAAGGAAGCGCGCCGGGGCGATACGCTGCGAGTCTCGGGCCGCGTCGAATCGATGCCGATTCGGATGGACTGCGTTTTCCAGCCGCGAGTTTCCGCCGTGGTCGTGGATTGGAAAGTTGTCGAATTGATCGTCGACGAGGACGCAGCCGAAATCCGCTATTGATGAAACCTTGGGTTGCTGGGGTCGAGTCTTCGAGCCCCCAGCGCGATGAAGTGTCTGAGGGCGCGAGGACCCGACTCCAGCCACACAACAAAAAAATCGCGCGCCGCTGCGCGGCGAAGAGGTAAAGGGGGAAAGAAGTAAAGAAGCACAGTCGTAACGATGTGAGGTTCACCAGCAGTTACGGCGAGTTCTGACGGGAGCACAACACTCGAAATCCCACGTCGACGTTGCGGTTCTCGGGAACGATCCTGCGGCGATTCGCCGCGCGGCAGTACCTGGCATCGATGAGCCAGGCACCACCACGCAACACACGCGACTTGCCTTCGTCAGGACCGGTCGGATTTGCCGCAGTGCTTCGCGCGTAGTATTGACCGTCGAACCAATCGGCGCACCATTCCCAGACGTTTCCCGCCAGATCACAGATTCCGTCTGCTGTCGCGCCCCGAGGATAAATTCCAACAGGCGAAGCGTGACCGACGTTCCCGTTAAAGTTCAATCGCGACTCATCCGCCGGCTGCTTGCCCCAAGGAAACTTTCGCCCGTCCGCGCCGCGCGCGGCTCGTTCCCACTCGGCTTCGGTAGGCAGCCGGAAGCCGGCCCAAGCACAGAACGCGGCGGCTTCGTACCAGCTGACACCCGTCACCGGACGGTTCCCGTATGGTTGTTGCTCGTCCCAATCGTCCGGCTTGGTGAACTCGCCAAAGCCGCCCGCCCTCCAGAACCGCTCGTCCGCATAACCGTCACTGGCCAGGAATTGCTCGTACTGTGCGACGGTGACCGGATACTTGGCGATCCGGAACTCGTCGAGATGGACTTCGTGAACTGGCGCTTCGCTCCAATCGGGATCGGTATATGCTTCATCGTCGTAGTTCCGCTTTCGTTTGTTCCCGCTTTGTGCCCCCATCCAGAACTTGCCGGCCGGGATGGTGGCCCAATAGTCGGCGCGGCGGAACTCGATGCGGGGATCGCCGGCCTGACCCAACGCATCGGCGGCGGCCAGCCGCGTTTCGATTGGGATGGAGGAGGCGCGGTCGCGGTCGAAGATCCCCAGCACTTGCTGCATCATGGTGTCGTAACGCGGGTCGGCCGGCACGTAATCGACGGGCGAAAGGTCGCGAACGATCGCTCCCAGCAATCCCGCACACCGGGCCTGGGCGGCGAGGTCTGGCTGTTCGCCCAACCCGGCCAACGTGGCGGCGACAAACCCATCCAGCTTCTTGCGCCCTTGCTGGTGCAACACGCCGGCCATTAGCAACGCCACCTCGCGCCACTCGCTTCGGTACAGCCGCTGGGCATCGTCCAGCAGAAGGTGCTGCTGTTCGTCCTCCGAGCGTGCGGCGATGGCTCGGGCGGCCAGGTATTCTTGAAAGGTCAGGTGCCAGAAGCGAACTTCGTTGCCGCGGCCGACAATGATTCCGCTGTCCAGTTCTTCCCGATCGAGAAACTGTTCCGCTTGCACGATCGCTTGTCGCGAGTTGAGGTCGGGAGCGATCTCGGCGGCAATGGCTTCGGCGGCGTCGCGCTTGAGAATCTGAATCTGGCGCCCTTCCGGATGCAGATGCATGGCCAATGCTAACTCTTGAAGCAGCGCCTGCGCGCGCTCCTCATTCAACCGATTGCCATGTTTCTCGCGCGATCGCAGCAGCCACTTGACGATCGATTCGTACAACTCGGCGCGCTGCTCGGGCAGCCGCTTTTCGTTCCAATGCACGACCGCCAGCGCCGTCAGCATGACTGGGTTACGGGCCATGCGGCGGATCTCGGGGCGCAGGTGCAGCGCGTCGAGCAGCTCGCCGCAATGCCGGTTGGCTTCGACGGCACTGTCCACATATAAGGCTTGGCACCAGCGAGTGAGAAACGTCTGGACGGCCAGATCGTCCAGCGGCTCGATGCGGGCGTGAGCAAAGTCGTTCAGCACCGTTTGATCCGCCAGGGCGGCTGGGCGGCTGGTGACCACCAGACGGCAATTTCGATAGGCGGCGGAAAAACTTTCGATCAACTCGACCAGCGACTGCCGCGAGACGCGGTCGGGTGCCTCGTCCAGACCGTCGAGCAGTATCCAGCAACGCCCCTGCTGCAATTGCCCGGCGAAGAAGCCTTCGTCCAAGTCCAAATGATTCTCCCGGCTGACGGCGGCCAGAAAACGCGGCAGCCAGGCTGCGCCGCTGCGAGTGGCCGGAGCATTCTCGGCTTTCCCGAACGAGGCGGAGATGTGCTCGTACAGTTCGGCCAGCGACACGAACGCCGGCAGCGGAACGGACGACTCGCCGGCAACCTGATCCGCGTCCGCGGGATCAACCGTCAGTCCGAGCCAGTCGAGCGCGGCGGAGTCGTTGTGCAAGTGAAATCGGCAGAGCCCGGCAGCCAGCCGGCGCAGAAACGTCGTCTTGCCGGCCCCCGGATCTCCGATGACGACCAATCGTTGCTGGGCGAGCGTCTCGCGGAGGTCGACCGAATGCGAATGCGGTGCCAACTCGTCGGGCCGCACCGGCGTCTTCTTGTCCGGCCTTGTTTGATATTCGACCCCGTGGAGGCCGGCGTGGGTGCGCAGTGTGATATACAGTTCCTCGATCGGGAACCGGCTCGCTTCACCGCGTCCGCCGCTGATGCCGCGGATCTCGATGTGGGCGGTCTGCGAAAACAATCGCTGCAGATAACGAGCGGGATCGTATTTGGCTGCGGGCTCAATTTCTTCCCGTGCAACCATTCGTAGCGCGAGCTTGGTCAGATCCTGTTGCAGGCGGTGAACGAACGACGCGTCGCCCTGTTCGAGAGTCTGGTACTTGCCCACAATCCCCAGCGTGGACAGTTCTTCGCGGAACTGCACGACTCGGGCGTATTGCAAGGCGGCGGCCCCGGTGGTCGGCAGCGGCGGCGACTCGTTGAAGTAGAACAGCACCCAAGGGCGGCCATGCTGCTGCGACAGGGAAATTGCGTCTCGAAACTCCTTTTCCGTTCCCGAACCGAACTCTCCAGTCGGTGTACCAAAGCGTCCGGACATGATGCCCAGATAGATCTCGCAATCCGGCGTTTGCGAATCCACGACCGGCTGCGGCCCTGAACCAAGCTGCGGCACAACGTCGTCTTCCCACTTCCAAGGCCGCAACAGAAACCGATGCTCCTCGCCGATCACAGCGTTGATCCGCTTCAGCACCCCATCCACCGCCGCACGCTCGTTCGGCACATCGCCCGGCGAAGAAACGAAGACACGGAGGACACGAACTGAGTCAGATTGCTTCGCCACGGGCATGGTGGATTACTACGCTTGAAAAATGTCCCGCCAGGACATTCGACGAGGGCCTACCAGCCCCGGCGGGACGGTTGAATCTTTGGCCGACTTGTTATTCCACAGGTGCGGAGACAACCAGCCGACACGGGCCGACGATCTGAACTCGCACTACGGCGCGCCCGCCCGGTCCGTGAACCGGGCGGCTCTGGCAGGAGCGAGACCAGCTCGCTCGCGGAGTGCTGACGGGAGCACAACACTCGAAATCCCACGTTGTTGTTGCGGTTCTCGGGTTCGTTCCTGTGGCGATTCGCCGCGCGGCAGTTCCTGGCATTGTTGTTCCAGGCACCACCACGCAACACACGTGCGACCGTCTACCCAGAGGAGCCCGCGCCCCTCCGACAAAATGTTGTCGCAGAAAACAGATGCCGCCGCAAGCCAACGGTGTCCGCGTGCCCGACATGTCCGATCCAGCTCTGCAGACGGCGGCGAATGTTCTCGGCCGAGAGTTCTCCCGCGGCGTAATCGGCTTGCATTCGTTTCAGCCGCCGGCGCATCCGCCGGACATTTTCGCGGGCCAGCAGCCGATGCCCCGGAAACACTCGATAGCCAAGAAATCGCACGCCGTCCTCCACTCGCGAGATGACGGATTTCTTGGGATGCAATTGCAATCGACGCCTCTGTAGAAACGAGCGGCATTGCGCCCGCACGGTCGCCAGCCCGGCTTTGTCGTCACTGAAGATGACGAAATCATCGACGTAGCGGATATAAGCAGGGACGCGTAACTCCTCTTTCACGAAATGATCGAAGGGATTCAAGAACACGTTGGCGAAGAACTGGCTGGTCTGGTTGCCGATGGGCAAGCCTCGCCGCCGCTGGCTGGGCGTGAACAGATCGTCGCCGGGAAACCAGTGCTGGACCCCGCGCACCGGCCGTTTTGATCCAACCGCCCAACAACCTGCCAATCTCGTTCATCGTCCGGGCGGCATAACCGTAGCTCTCCACGGACAAGCACCGTAGATCCTTGGCGATGCGGAATTGGAACCGCAGCATCTCCAGTTGCAAGTTCGCATCCTGCAACAACGGCAGGCGTTCACGGCGGTACTTCGCCGCGATCAGTGTTTCCAGCACCTCGTACAGGCGGCTTTGCATTCGGTCGCCCAACGTAAACTTGTGCGGGCGAGGAAACTTGGCGACATGATTCGAAGTCCAGATAACCAGGTCGTAGAATTTGTTGATCAGCTGCATTTCGGTGTCAGTTTTGCGCATCGGAATTCGTCCTTAAAAATCGCGCGCCGCTGCGCGGCGAAGGGGTAAAGGGGGAAAGAAGTACAGAAGCACAGTCGTAACGATGTGAGGTTCACCAGCAGTTACAGCGAGTTCTGACGGGAGCACAACACTCGAAATCCCACGCTGCTGTCGCGGTTCCCGGGTACGAACCCGTGGCGATCCGCCGCGCGGCAGTCCCCGGCATTGCCGTACCAGGCACCACCACGCAACACACGCTCGGAACACCACTCCCAGACATTGCCGGTCATGTCTTCAATGTGGAAGTCCGCGGAACGCGCGCGGGGAAACAAACCCACCGGCGAAGTCACTTCCAGACCGGTCTCACCACTATTGCAGATGCCATCTTCCCACGGACCTTCCCACGCATACTCATGTCCCGCCGGACCTCGGGCGGCGGCTTCGGATTCGTCGGCCTTGGGTAAGCGACCACCGGCCCAGCGCGCGAACGCTTCGGCTTCCCAATACGACACGCCCACCACCGGCTGTGTCGGCCCGTTCCATCTCGCATTACGCCAGTAATGAGGTTCGGTGGCGTCTACCTGCTTGCGCCACTGCCAGCCCTCATCAGACCACCACTTTCGCTCCAGGTAGCCTCCGGCTTCGATAAACGCGCGGAACTGGGCGTTGGTCACCGGATAACGTCCAATCCAAAATGGCGTCGCGATGTCGTACGGTTTCTTTGCGTCCCCGATGAGGTAAGTGCCGGCGGGAATCTCCACCCAGTTTCGTGCGTCGCGCACATCGTCCGCCACGCGCGGATCGCCCAAGCGCCCGAGCGCCAAGCCAATCTCGAGCCGTTGCTTGACCGGAACCTCGCGTTCGATGGCGGACAGGCAGTAGTCGCGAAAGGCCGACTCGCGCGCTGCATCCAGTGTCGAGCCGCGTCCTTGCAGGATCTCCAGACAATCGGCCGTCACGACGGCTAGGCGAACCGTTTCGGGCTGCAGTGCGTCGAGCAACGACGACAACAGCCGAATGCCGCGGTCCGATGACGTGCTCTTGGCCAACAGCGAGCCGAACAGCGCCGAAAGCGTGTTTCGCCACTCGGGAACGTCGCCGCGCTGACGGAACAGTGCCAGCAACTGGCCGATGTCGCCTTCCTTCAGATCTAACAGACGCTGGGCGGCCAGGTAGTCCTGGAAGGTGAAGTGATAGAACGCCGCGGTGAGGTCGCCGCGCGGCAAGAGCAGACCGGAACGGGTCAACAGATCCTCGCGCGTCTGGACCGCGCCGACTACCGTTCGTTCGATGCCGGGGCTGTCGGCGCGATACCGCTTGATCATCCGGTCGATTTCGTCGTGTGTGACGGTAGCTTGCGGCGTCTGGCGCTGTTCATCCAAGCCATAGCCCGTATGCATCCCGTGAGCGATCACCGACAACCGGTTGCGGACCTTCTCGACTTCCACCGGGTCGTTGGGATAACGGTTGCAAAGAACCGTCTCCGTAATTCGCTGATACAGATCATGCTTGTCCTGCGGCAGCCGCTTGCCTTCGTTGTAGATAATGCACATGGCCGTCAGCAGCATGGGATTGGCGGCCAGCGGCGAGATGTCCGGTCGCTCGGCGACGTGCGCCGACATCTCGGCGGCCAGCGACTGGCCATCCGTGGGATTGTCCCGCAGGCAGTGGAACCAACGCCGAACGAGCAACCGCTGGATGGGCTCCGGCAGATCGGCCAGCGGTGCCTGCCGCAAACCGAGCCTTTCGATGTCTGCATCGCCAAGTCCGTAAGGCCGGCTGGTAACCAACACTCGGTTTCCTCGCTCGGTCCAACGCTTGGCCGCCGCGGACACTCCCGCCAACATCATCGCCCGCGGACGGCAGGCATCGCCGCCCGTCGCCTCGCTGAGCGGAACTTCATCGACACCGTCCAGGATGACCAGCGCCGATCCGGCTTGCAGATGGTCGCGAACCACCGGCCACGTCAGTCCCGCGAACTCCTTTTGCTCGAACCATCGCCGGAGTACGGCCTCGAACTCCGACCAAGTGAGCACATCGCAACCGGGCGTCATGGGCAGCTGGTTCCAGAATTCGCGCAGCCGAATCAACAGCGGCAAGCGATCGCGCAGCGCATCGGGAAACCGTTCGGCGAACTCGCCGGACGACTGGACATCATGGGAAGGCATGTGCCCCGCCGAGGCGAGCCACGCGACCCAGCGGCAGAACGTCGACTTGCCCGAGCCGGGAGCGCCCGAAATGTACAGCGATTCGTTGTCGAGGAGATTCAGTAATAGTTCGAGTCCTACGTTGTCTTTGCCTGAGCCGAGTCGGATCCCTTCAACCGCGCCGCGTTCCAGCTTGAGCGTTGTTTGCGGGACATAAACGTGGTTCAACCTGACCGCTTGGCCATGTTTGACCCGCAGTCCGAGCAAGTCGACGTCACCGCAGTCCTGTTGCAGCGACTCGATGTATGCAGGCGGGACGATCGGTTTGCCTCGCGATGGCTGCGCCATGCCTGGGGCCGTCGGTGCGGACTTGGCTGTCTGCATCCGTCCGGCCATCTCGCGGAGCACGGCAAGTTGCGGATCCCCAAAATCCTCGAATTCGATCGTGCGGATCCGGTGCTTTCGCCATAGCTCCGCTGCTTCGCCTTCGCCCGCGCGAAGTAAGGCATAGCTCGGCCGCAGATTGCCGGCGAACGTCGTTAAGACCTGGCCGAGCATGTTCATCACGTACTTGTCTTCCAAGCTGAAACCGATGAACAACAGCGAGTAGTTCGCCGCCAGGGCACGGAGTTGCACCAGCGCTGCTTCGTACCGCTGTCTCTGCGCGGGCGATTCCCGATAGAACGCCTCGTAGTGGGCGGCGGCGAGAATCAAACTGTCGGCATGACTGATGTGCCCATGCAAGTGCCAGATCCGCGGAGCGTCCGGCGTTGACCGATACAGTTCGAGCAACTCGGCCGTTTGGTGATTCATGACCAATTCGGCACGTGCTTCCGTCCACCGCAAGACGGAATCGTAATTGGTCGTCACGACCACACTGGGCTCCAGACGCCAGATCGCTTCCACCAACGACAAGTCAGCATCGGCGGGGCGGTCGATCTGAAAACGCTCGCGCATGACTGCGTTAAACGATGCCTTGCCAAGTTCAAGCCAAGCCTGTTGCGCCGCCTCGTACAACTTGCCGGTCTTTCGAAACAATCCCACAATCTGCGATTCGTCTTGTCTTCCGTCGCGTTGTAGCCGCTCGGCCATATCGTCCAGCAGTTGTGGCCAAGTGGGGAACACACCGGAGCCGACCGACAAGCTGACACCCGAACCGACAAATGGGACTAGCCGGCCAGCGACAAGTTCATCGACAAGAGATTGTGGCACCGCCATCGAAGGAGCCCCCTTGCGTTGAGTTGCAAATCACGGAGCACGGAACGCCATCAGTATGCACTCTCGGCGTACTCCCTGCATCACCTTCCCTCGTCAAAACTGATCGGGCTTCATCTGTTTCAGCAAGTCGCGGGGGAAGTGGGCTTGCGACCAGCCGCCATCGACGGTGACGTTGGTGCCCGTCATGTAACTGGCGTCGTCGCTCGCGAGCAGTGCGATAACGCGGGCGATCTCTTCCGGCTCGCCCCACCGCCCCAGCGGAATCTCGCTGGTGCTCCATTCGCGCAGCTGAGCATTCACGGACTGGCCGTCGCCGCTGGGATAGTCGCCGCTTAAATCGGTATCAATCGCGCCGGGGCTGATCGCGAGTACCCGGATGCCTCGGCGGCCGTAGAGCGCGGCGAGTTCGTAGGTCAGCGCATCGATGCCGCCTTTGACCGCGGCGTAAGCAGCGGCCACGCCTCCGCCGCGGCGTGACATGATGCTGCAAACGTTGATGATCACGCCGGAACCTTGCGGCTCCATCACTTCGGCCGCCCAGCGGGCCAGGAACGCGGGAGTGGTCAGGCAGATGCGGAGCGTACGTTCCCACGACTCGACCGAAATCTCGCGCATCGTTTTGACTTCGCGCCAGGCCGCGTTGTTGACTAGCACATCGAGTCGCCCGAAGTGTTCAGCGATTTGGCGCAGTGAGGCTTCCGATGCTTCCAGCGAGTTGAGATCGCAGGTTTCGGCGACGCAATCGACGCCGAGCGTCGTCGCTTTGCGAGTCGTGGCTTGAAGCTCTTCCTGCAGCACGTCCAGCAAGCCGAGGTTGTAGCCGCGGCGAGCAAACTCGATCGCCGTCTCGCGGCCGATTCCGCGAGCGGCGCCGGTGATCAGTGCAACGGGCTTGGAGCTCATATTTGCCATCGCTGAAGGTTAAACCTCTTCCAAGATCACGGCCAATGTATCGCCGGCATGGACTCGCGAGAACGTCCGCAGCACGATGACCGTGCCGGTTTCTTGCGACGGCGCCGCGACCACGTTGTCGCCCAAGATATCCGTCACCGTGCCGAGCGGCTGGCCGGCCTTCACGCTCCCGCCGAGTTGCACGAGCGGCTCGAAGAAGCCGGTGATCGGTGCGGGGTTGCGGATCTGCATGTGGCCGGCACTCTCGCGGAAGTCGTCGACCGTGTGCTCGACGCGCGAGGCGGGCCGCGGGCGATCCAGCATGCCGAGTTCGGCCATCACGTTGAAACAGCCTTCGACGTACGCTTCGATACCGGCCGGATCACACAGCCCGGAGCCGAGGTACTCGGCGTAGATCGCAGGAATGCCGGCGTCGCGCGCGACGGACAGCGTCCGGCCGTGCAGGCGATAATCCGTGCCCCAGACCAGTGGCAGGTTGAAAGCCTGAGCCATGCGGCGCTGCGTCTCGCGGATCGCCTCGTCCGGCACTAGCTTGTAGCCGGTCAGCGGCAAGACGCTCATGATCGTTCCGCCGGTGTGCAGATCGATGTAGAAGTCGGCCGTGCGGATGATCTGGCTCAGCGCGTGAGCGGTTAGTTCGGTGATCGAACCGTCTGGCTTGCCAGGGCAGGTTCGCGCGAGGTCGAGTCCATCCTCGGCGGTACGCGTGCCGCGCAGAAACGCGGCTTCATTGGCGACGGGAACCAGCGTTAGCCGCCCGCGCAACTTCGCCGGGTCGACTTCCCGCATCAAACGCCGAATGGCCGCCATCGGCTCGAACTCGTCGCCATGCACGCCGCCCGTCACGAGCAAGTGCGGCCCGTCCGACGCGCCGATGATCTGTCGAGAATGGATTTGCATCGGCCGTAGTAGAGTCTGAACTCACACGCCGATCAAGAGCTAGTGTCGAGGCCAGCCGTGTTCTTTGTCCGAGCGGATGATGGTGCCGCTCTTGCGGAGCGCGGCTGAATGCCGGGTTTCGCCTCCCTCGTCGAGCATCTGAGCGGCGACGCTCTCTTGCGCAGGCGCTTCATCCGAAACAACCGCTACGTCAGTCTCCGTTTTTTTTTCAGGCGACGGTTCGTCCGCTTTCACCATGAAGAAACGGCCGAGCGGGCCGGCCAGCAGCGCGGGGAGCAGGATCAGATCGCCCGCCAAGGCTGCGACCAACAGCGTCACCATCATGACGCCGAAGCGCTGGGTCGGCGTGAAGGTGCTCAAGGCGAACACGGCTAAGCCCAGTCCGCCGATCAACGTCGTTTGTGTCATCGCCGTCCCGACCCGGCGATACGCTTCGAGCAGGGCTTGATTGCGAGTCATGCCGTCGCGCAAGCCGATGCGGAACCAGGTCAGGAAGTGAATCGTATCATCGACGGCAATACCCATCGCGACACTGGCGCACATCATCGTGCCAATATCGATCTTGACTTTAAGGTGCCCCATGGCACCGAACACCAGGATGACTGGGAACACGTTCGGAATCATCGCGGTCAGCCCGGCACTGACGTTGATCGTGTTGAAGGGACTGATGCGCCGTCGCCAATCGCGAAGCAAGATCATCATGACCGCGGAGATCATCACGAACGACAGCCCAATACTTTGCACCAGGCTGTTCAGCAGCGTGCGTTGGGCTTTGTAGACGACGGGCACGACGCCTGTGTAGACGACCTGAATCGGATCGTCCCGTTCGGTCGCGGTCAGCGACTTGCCAAGTTCAAACTTGTGGTCGCGAGCGTCGATGAAGACCTTTGCATGTTCGCGTATGAAATCAAGGTTGTAGTCCGGATGGTCCTGGACGAGTACGACACAATCGAAGCTTTTCAGAATCTGAGCCCATTTCTCGTCCGAGTCGGCAAGTTCCGCGAGCGGCTTGCTGGCGGGATCATGCCACTGCGGCTTGCGGCAGCCGACTTCGATCATCAGCTCTTCGATCATCGAGCTGAAGATCCTCGTCTGATCGATCCAATGCTTCAGTTGGCCGTTCGAGTCGGTCGTCTGCTCATGCGTCGCGAGCTGAACTGCTTCCGCAGGAACGGGCTCTGTCGGATCAGGGCCGCCGAGAAAGCCGAGCTTCGAGCGGGCGACGTTCCCGCCGTCCTTCGACGCGACGAGTTCGCGCAGAATCTTATCGCGGAAACGATAGGCGGTGAGCACGGGTTCGACCGCGACCTTCTGCTCGTGAATGAACTCGCCATAGTCGACGTCGTTCAACGCTCCCAGCCGTTCGCTGATGCGCCATAGCTCGTTGCGGGTATCGAACCGAACATAATCGGTCGGCAGGCTCGCGAGTTGTCGTTCGAGCTGCGTGTTGAAAGCTCCTCGCGCCGTGGAGTCCTTGGCGGCCGGAAGGTCGGAAACAAACGTCGCGGCTGACATCCCGTTGCCGATCGTGTCCTGGCCGAGTTCGCCAAACTCGTGCTCGCAGACTTTCTGAATGCGGTCAACCAACTGCATGCGTTCCAGCACGGTCAACTGAAAGAGCGACTCCTGGTACGCTTTCGGGTTCTTCTCCGATATCGCTTTCAATTCCTGAAGCGATGGCCGGATCATTTCCGGCTTGACGCGGACGACCAGCTCCATGGGCACAAGCTTGCCGAGATGGCCTTCCAGCCAGTGGTAATCGCTGATGATTTTTGAGTGGCGATCGAACAGCTTGAGAAGCTGGACTTCCGTCTTGATCTTGAACAGCCCGAGTCCGACTCCGATCATCAACGCGAAGCAGCCCGCTGTGACCAGCCAATGGTTGCCGGTGACCCAACGTCCGACCGCCAGCCACATGTTCTCGATGCGTTTTGCGAAGCCGGCTTTTGCGTCATCTCGCTTCTTGGTGATGAACGGCCAAATCGTCAATGCCGCCGGCAGGTAACAGAACAGCAGCACCAGCGTGGCCATGACTCCCAGCGCCGAGAACAGGCCGAACTTCTTGATCGGCATCAAGTTGCTCGCGAAAAGCGAAATCAAACCGAGCGCGGTTGTAAAGGCGGCGAGCGTACATGGGCCCCAGGCATGGCCGATGGCTCGCTCGGCGGCTCCTTCGACCCCTCCCTCGTCGACGGCTTCGCGATAGTAATTCACGATGTGGACGGCACCGGACAGGCCCAACACGTACACCAACGCCGGCATCGACATCAGCACCGCATCGACGGACGAGAGCCGCTCCATCCCGGGAATGCTGCCCGACCAGAACACGATCGCCAAGCTGGCCACCGCCGCCACGCCGCCGACGAAGAACACCATCATGGTGACTTTGATGCTGCGAAAGCAGAGCAGCGAGAGCGAAATCCCGACCAACGCGGAGTAGCCGACGAGCCGAACCAGGGTGATCGTTCCCTCTTCATCAATCGCGACGTTGTCGACCGGCGGTCCGCCCATCTTCAACTCGTCTGCCGAGATGCCGCATTCGTTGATCGCGAGATCGAGAAGCCGGCCCGGCGGTTTGCCAAGCATTGGGCGGCCGATCACGCGGGCTATTTCCCGCTTGCCGGACTCGCTCATCGTGATAATCAAGCACGTCTGACGCGGCGGCGGATCGACTCGCAACTTCGTAAACAGAGTGTCCCAATGCGAGGTCTGTTGATCCGACGAAGCATTGACGAGCTTGGCGCGGTCGCCGCCATACTCATTCTCTACCATTCGGTCGACAAACGTCTTGAAACGCGCCTCCCAATCGACGGGCAGCTTGGCCAAGGTCTCCGGCGGCAACGCCGTGCGGAAATCGTGAACTTCCCAGCCGAAGCCTTGATGAATGGCCGGGCCGAACAATGTTCCGGCCAGCCGTTGGTAAGCGGTTTGCCGAGCGACCAGCGGCTTGTCTTCGTCGGCAACGTCCGTGGTGCGAGGCCACAGCGGGCCGTTCTCGTAGGCGAGTTCCTCGAGCATCTGCGGGCCGCTGCGAATCGTCCGGAAGAACCGGGCCGAAATCTTTCGCGGGTCAGCGTGGTACGGATTTGGATTGCCGGGAATCGATTCGCCAATCGTGGCGATCAACTCGCCCGTCGCGATATCACCACCGGTTCGCTTCTTGACCGCGCGGATCGCGAGATTGCCGAGATTCGAGTCGCCATCCCACTCGAAGAGTTCGCCGGAAGGTTTGATGAAGTACCACTTGCCGCCGTGACCTTGCAGCCATTTTTCGCCGTGCCCACCCCAGTTCTCGTGATAGTTGCCAGTCGAGGACAAACCGAGCCGGTCACCCAGCTGTCGCGCTCGCTCAATCTCGAGCTCCTCGGGCGAGTACTGTGCGATCTGTTTCGGCGTCGGCGAGATTTCGCTTTCAAGCTTCTTGATGAACAGCTTGTATCGCGGATCAGCCTCGGTGCATCCGGGCCAGGTCGCGAGAATAAATCGTTCGCCCACGAAGTGTTTCCCGAACCATTCCAAGTCCTTGGTTTCTGGAAAATCGCTCGGCAACCAGTCCTTGATATTGTTTTCAAGGTGTTGGGTCGCCATTCTCGCGCCGCGCAGCGCGAACGGGACAAGAAAGAAGATCGCACACAGCACCAGCACAGCTCGGTTGCCGAAAAAGCGTACGCGCCGGTCGAAAAACCTGGATGCCATTCAGAAAGCCAATTGAGGCAAGACGTTGCAACGACGCCCCGTTCCTAGAGTTGTGTCAAGACTTAACCTTAGCTATCAGTAACTTGGGCGTCTACGGCAAACGGGCGACGGAGAACCGCTCGCTGACGCACTAGACCTTCATCGACGTCGTCACAACCGAACCAACAGTATGAGGGTCGTCAGCCGTTACAGACTTCGCAGTTTGTGATCTCGCCGCGATTTGCTATTCTTCGCAGATTGTCGTCCCTGTTACGGACACGTCGAAGATTCAAAGGAATGTATTGAAAGGAGCGTCGCGTGTGGCAGATTCACTGAAGTCGCTGATAGCAACGGGGACGAAGTTGTGGCTCGATTCGATCGATCCTGACCTCGTTGCCGAGAACCGGGCACGAGGCGCCACCGGAGCTACGTCGAATCCAATCATTGTTTCCGATTTGTTGAAGACCGGGCGCTTTGACGAGCAACTCGAAGAGTTTCAAAGTCAAGGCCTGGACGACGAAGCGATCGCCTGGGCCATGACCGACCAACTCGTTCAACAAGCCCAAGAGGTTTTCCATCCCGTCTGGCAACAGACCAAGGGCAACGACGGCTACGTGAGCTTTGAACTCGATCCGCTGCTGGAAGATCTGGAGATTGGCCCGCCGCGCGACGAGCGCGTCGAGCGCTACATCGAACTGGGCAAGCAGTGGGCCGCGGGCCACGACAATCGGATGATCAAAGTTCCCGCGACGCCCGCCGGACTCGACGCCTTGGAAGAACTCGCGGCCGCCGGCATTACCTTGAACGTAACACTGATCTTCTCGACGCGCCAGTATCACGCGGCCCGCGAAGCTGTCTGGCGCGGGGCGCGACGGCTCGGCGACTTGCATAACTTCAAGAGCGTCTACAGCATCTTCGTCTCGCGGTTGGATGTCTATACCGAGAAACACGTCCCCGAACTTTCCGAAGCAGCTCAGGGCCAAGTCGGGATCGTCAATGCCAAGCGCTTGTGGGTGGATAATGCCGCGTATTGGAAAGACAAGCATCTTCCGCTCGCACAAGAAATCATCTTTGCGAGCACCGGAACGAAGAAGCCGGAGGATCCGCCTTGGAAGTACGTCGCGGCTTTCGCGGGAAGCGACATCCAAACGAATCCACCCGCCACCAACCAAGCCGTTCTCGACAGCGGCCGCGAGTTCGCGGCGGAGGTAGCAAACTTCCCTGCCGACGAAATCCTTGCCGAGATCGACGCCAAGGTCGATTTCGAGCGTCTCGAACAAGTCTTGATGGAAGAAGGCTTGAAGAAATTCGCCGGCCCGCAAAAGGCTCTCTTGGCTCTGATCGCGACGAAACGACAAGCCCTGGCGCACGAAGCGGCTTCCTGACCCCTCGCTCGCTTGAACGCTTCCCCACGGAGCGTCAGCTTCACGGATCGCCGGGATAAATCTGCAGCGAAGTAACATCGCCTTGGAAGGTGCCGCCGATCTTCAAGATGAACTGACCGCCGAATTGCACCGAATTCCGGCCGCGCTCTTCGTTGCCGCCCAACCAGTCCGATTCGTACTTGTCTTTCGGGTCCATCTTGCTGCCGCTGATGCGATAGAAGATTAGTTGGATCGCAGTGAGTGCGCTGCTGCTTCGCTTTGCGTTCATGCCACCCACGGCATACCCAGGCTTCGCAATAGCCTCCGCGGTATCGTTCCCGGGCGATCCTCCTAGCCTGCATTTCTCATCACATCGGAAAATGTGGAGGGGCATCGGCGTAGCGCGGCGTTTTTTTGA
>JAQBZB010000080.1 GCA_027622275.1 Planctomycetota bacterium
TGTCCAGCAGCGTCGCCGCGCGGTCACAGTAGATGCCGGTCTCGCCTCCCATCCCGTCCCGCCAGTCGGGATCGTTTCCCAGATAGTACAGACAGGCGATGGCCCGCGCCGTTTTGATCGCGTCGGGCTGGCGGTCGCGGGAATCGTCGGAGTAGTGGGATGGCGACCCAGGATAGGTGAAGCGAAAGGGCCCCACGTTGGGCGGCTCGCGGGGATACGACACCACCGCAAAATCGGTATGCGGCCAGCCGGCTTTCGATGGCGGCTGGTGCCGGTGCATGCCGATCATCATGTTCTCGTCGACTTGCAAATCGAACAGCCCCGCCAGGAACGTCCGCAGTTCCGGCGACGCAAAAACTCCCAGCGGCGAGTTTCGCAAGTCCCACAGCGTCGGCGTGTAATTGATCGCGTCGTAAATCAGTTCGCCAACCTCGCCCACTTTCCCAATCGAATTGCCCCCGGCAATCACTTTCTCGAACACCAACTCCAACGCCGTCGCAATGTGCTCATGAAACACGTCCCGAATGACCACGTAGTCATACGGAAAACTGTTCACATGGAATTCCGCTGCGGGATTCAAGAAGCTGCTACCCAAGCACGGCTGGGAAGCCTGCCCTGCGTTGTAGTCAAGTTGAAGTTGAGACATGAAAGGGTTACTCTCGTTGCTTGAGGAAATCACGGTCCTCGGCGCTCAATCGGGCCAGGGGCACGACGACTTCACTGCCGTCCTCTTTGCGAAGCGTGACTTTGCCGTCCGCGACCACCACCAGCGTGCCGCGGACTTGAAAGTTGCCCGTGTTGTCCGTCCATTTCCGCACCTCGGTTGCGGCGGTTGGTGTCTGGGTTGCTTCCGTCAGCTTGAGGGTGACCCGGTTACCCCTCCCCTGCTTTATGCGTTGGACGATGAGCCCCATCGCATCGTAAGACGAGATCTGCAGAATCATGCCCGACTTCTGGTATTTCTTGTCCACCTTGCGGCTGCTGGCCGGCCCCAGGAACTTTTCGACAAACGCCGAGGGCCTTTCAGCATCGGCCTCCTTGAATAGACGCTGGAGGTTCGGAGTCAGCAATTCCGCACAGTGGTCGGTCAAGGCGATCACCGGCGACTGAGGCCCTGACTCCCAATTCAAACTGAACAGCGTATTCTGAAACGTATGTTCGCCCGGCCCTTTCTTGAAGACGAGGATGAACGGATTCTGTGGATCCTTTTCCGCGACCAGGCTGTCGTGATTTTGCAGTACCTGCCAGGCTTCCTCCTGGGTCATGCCCAGTCGCAGCCCGTAGATCGTCAAGCGATCCGACGTCGTGCCGATCAGCGTTTCGGGGTTGTCTGTAGTGAGTTCGATCGTCTTTTTTTCGTCGCCTGCTCCGATTTCGGCGTGGACCACGGTCCAAGGTGTCAGAGCCGCGAAGAACACAAAGCAATAAAATGGTTTCATGAGGATCAACCTTAAGCAGGATGAAGTGGGTCGTTGTTTTCCCAGCCCGCCTTCGCCGGCTGTGGATTATACTTCGCGCGGTGGCGAGTGAGGCATTTGGACTGCGGCGACTTGTCACCGCTTTCTTTCGCGGCGGAGCCGCTTTCCGTGCGTGATGCCGAAAGAAAGTGGCTTCGCCACAGACCACAGCGGCGACAAGTCACCGCAGTCCAAATGTGTCATTGCTTCCCGCGTTGAGTAGATGTGGCTTTCTTCGACCACCCCCGTCGATGCAGTGTGGATTCGAGGCCGAGTTCGTGGGCGGTTGCTTGGGGACAAGAGTCGCTTCCGCAGGGCTCCTCGAGGATCTCTTCGAAGGCTTCGTAGTCGCGATCCTTGGTGCATCGCGGCATCCGCCCCGCGCCACGACCGAGTAGGTGAAACACCATCCCTCCGGGAGTGACGCGAGCAGTTCTGAGCATGCAGCAAGATTTTCATCAACATCGCCTCTCGTCCATAATTAGACCTGTCCCGTTTTCATCCGTCAGCCTTTCAATCGGGGCCGCCTGGCGACGGGCTGGAACCGGTGACTTTGCACCCGGAGCACCACCTTCTCGTTTAGCCGGCTGTGCCTGATTCCCTGGCAGCCCACGTACAACAGGGTAGATTCTGCAGTTGGGCAACGCCTGTTGGAGTTTCGTGATTTGTTCTTCGCTGACCTGCGTCCCCCAAAGGTCCAGCTGTTTAAGGCTCTTCAGATTCGCCAGAGGAACTAAGTCGCTGACCGACATGTCGCCGAGCGAAAGTTCCTGAAGGTTCGTCAAATTCGCTAGAGGAGCCAGATCGTCGGCCTGCATTTGCCTGAGGCCCAGCTCACGAAGGTTCTTCAGATTCGCTAGCGGCGTCAGATCGCGAATCGACGAGCCGTGGAGGTTAAGTACTTGAAGGCTCTTTAGATTCGCCAGCGGCGTCAGGTCACGAATCGACGAGCCCTGGAGGTAAAGTTCTCGAAGGCTCTTTAGATTCGCCAGCGGCGTCAGGTCGCCGTCCGACGTGCCTGAGAACAAAAGCGTGTGAAGGCTCTTTAGATTCGCCAGCGGCTTTAGGTCGTGAACCTCCGTTTGGCTGAGGAAAAGTACTTGAAGGCTCCTTAGATTTGCGAGTGGCGTCAGGTCGCAGACGGGATTGTCATTGATGTAAACATGCACCACTTGATGGTAATAGTCCCGCAACCACTCAGGCCCCGTCGCCTTGGCACTTGGCACCTCGACTCCATGTTCGTTGACTTCGTAGTCGTAACGCACCGTGCCCCCCATTTTCAACACCCAAGCCACCGCCTGCCGTTGTTGGTTGACTCGATTCGCCTCCCCGCCGAACCACACACAGCCGAGCAACAGCATCACGAGGAACGTGTACAAACTGAATTGCCGATAACGGCGGCGACGTCTCTTTGTATCGCTCATGACATGTATTATCTCAACGTGCCGTTCGCATGTCACTTCCTGCCAGTCGTTCCTGAACGTCCGGGTGATCGGTCGAGGGAGGCTTTGCCTCGGCTTGCGCAACGCCGTCTCCCTCAATCGGCTGCGCCTGATTCATCGGCGGGGCAGCACGATCACCTTCATCGACGGTCCATCCGGCTACGCTTTGCGCTAACGCGATCATGGGAACGGGGGCGGGGGATAGTTAATGCCTATATCAAGGATACCATTGTCGAACGCGTTCCAACCAGTTGCGTCATCGTGCAGCATTCCGTACAGGACCGAATCCATTAAGTGCGAGGCCACGAGCTCGTCGAGGGCACGGGTGGCAACAATAGGAGCAGCCGCCAAAAACACATTTAGCCAATCAGCGAATGTATTCACGCTTTGGAGCTGACTAGAGGCAAGATCTACCGCTACGCGTTGTGCGAACGTCAGGTTACGCAGCCCTTCTATATGGACAAACCCATTATGGGTCGCTGATGAATCCGCGATGATCGGAGCGGCGGCCTGTGCCCAGGTGAGTAAATCCGGCGCGTCCGTGGTTCCGTTCGGCCGGTGGGCGAGAGCCCCTGGTTTCTTTAAGGAAGCTCCAGAATAACCCGGATGGACAAAGTAAGAGGTAATCGCCTTCTGGGTCTGGGGAGCGGTTCCGTCGAATCGCGCGAGGGCACCTGAATTTTTGACAATGTCCAGGCACCCATGGATGACTCGATGTATTCCAGATCCGGCATTGGTGATGTTGATTGGCGCGCCTCCGGGTGTCAACGACAACTGGAACTCGTCTCCCGCCACGTGGACCACATAGTACGTCGTATTGATTGACAAGGGATCCGGAAGTGTGCCAAGCGTCGTCACTGTAACTGCCTGACCAACGCTCAAGCCGTGATCGGTCGCCGTCAAGATGTCGGTCATAAAGTCGGCCGTGAACACCGGCGGCTGTGGATTCGGCTTGCACAATGATTCCCGACGAAGGCCGGCGGCATTGAACGTAAGAGCGCGAATGTCGCCGCCATAGGCGGCTCCACTCGCCAAGCCTCCACCCAGAGAATGGCCCGTCGTCGTCAGGTCATCGCCCAACGCCGCATCGGTGTAATAGCCGAGTTCGATTGCATTCTTGTACTGTGGTTCCGCAGGCGAAAAAGCCTGATAAATGTTTGTTAGCAGATCCTCCAAGCTATTAAACGCTGTTCCCCCGAAGGCGAGTATGTGCGTGCCATTTACATACTCTCGATACAAGGAAGCATTAAGTCCACCGGTGGTAAAGGAAGAACATCCGGCACTACTGTAAAACAATCTACAAATCACTTCCTTGTGCTTGATGGGATCTAGCGGGCTGTTGTCAAGTAGTTTTTGCACATCCGCCTTACTTTGACGTTGCAGTGTAAAGTTCGGCTCCTGGGTAGGTCCGTAAGCGGCGTCTGAAGCGAGTGCATTTCGCAATGCGTGACTGCCGTGCAGAGTCGGATAGAACGAATTTGGCTCGACCACCATGTACTTGACCTCGTCGGAGAGTTCGCCTCCGACAAGCTTGGGTACGGAGGTTTTGTCGATAAAAGGTGATGCTTTTTTAACTTTAACATCGAGCGGGGTCGACACTTTGAAGCGATCGTTGGGCTTTCCCTTAGCTCCGGGAAAGTTAGTGTAGGGAGTTTTACCACCCACTTCGACCAACTTGTCATGATCTGGCTCTAGGGCGATCGCATCCATCCACAATGTGATCCCCCCACTCCCAGGATCGTACTGCAGCTCCTTCAATGTGTACCTTCGTAGATCCTCCCATGAATGCATTACGCGGTGTTCGACTGCGGGGCGGCTGCCTTCGCCGTCCCAAGGCACATTCCATAGTTCTACATATCCCGATTGATTGCCGCCTGTTCTCGTGAGTCTCACTTCGATGGTGGGATCGTCCACATCGAACCCTGGCGGCAACCGCAGTCGCATGGGCGTGAAATGCACATTTTTCTCGAGCATCTTGCCAATCGCATATTCGTGATCCTCCAACTCCTCTTCCCAGGGACTGTTGTCCGGAAAGCCGAAATCGGTGGGATGGCTATCATCAGTGTAGACGCCCATATGGCTATTGTCGCTATCGACGTCCAGATCCAGCTTCCAGACACGAGTCACCACCGCGCCGCCGTAGATCGGGGTCTTCCCACCCGCGACTGGCATGCCCATCCAACCATCCGGGAACCACGCTAGAGTGATCGTGGTCTGGCCGATGTTTACGCCTTCAACCCAAACCGTGCTCTGGCCTTCGTACTCGATCGTCGGCGGGTCGTCGGGTCCGCCTCCGCCAGAAGGCGTCGGCGTCGGAGTTGGGCTTGGAGTCGGAGTGGGACTCGGTGTAGGACTCGGAGTCGGTGTCGGCGACGGGCTCGGCGTCGGAGTTGGTGTCATGCCGCCCGGAACGTAGAGATTGTCCTTTTTCTGCGAATCCCAAAGCTTGATGTTCGAGCCGAAATTCAATTCAAAGTATCCCTCTTTCTTGTCCATCCCGCTGGTGACCAGGTCGCTGAGGTCCAAAGGGCGAATGTCCAAGTCGGTGTATCCCCGCTCGTCGCGGTCATCCACTTCATTCCCATTGTCGTCGTTGTAGTTCACCATCACGTCATGTTTCTTGATCTTGTACTCCGCCTCTCCCGTATCGTCGTCTTTCAGCGTAATGGTGATCGGGTAGATCTGTGCAAAGTCAGTTCCGAAGACCCGCTCAGCCCTGATCGTCTCGGACCCAGACGGACATGGATTTAGTACTTCTTCGCAATTATCTTGACCGGTTGTTTTCTCCGGGATGTCGGCCCACTTGACCTCGATCGTATGGTTGTCGCGCTGGCCCGGGTCATCGTAACTGGAAACTGTGATCACACCCATCGAATCCCCATTTGACTTTTCTTCGAACGTCAAACTCGGGTGATCGGTGAGCCTTGGAGCGACGTTGTTGATCTTAACTTTTTTCGTTTGGGGGGGGAGACCGGCGAACTCGACCTTAAAATCGATATTGTCGAAGGCACTGCCATTCCCTAGCCACTCGCCATCGTCTTCCAAAGTGTACGACCGCGAAAACATTTGGTCCGGCATGACGCCTTCTATCACCTCGGTTTCGCCCGGATCATCGGTGTCGTTGTCTTGATTCAGGTTTACGGTGATGGTGACGGCCTGGGACGGATCGAACGCCCCCATCGAATTCGTGGGGCCACAAACCGAGAAGGAGAGGAAGACTTCAACACCCTCGTCCACTTCGGCTACATCAGTAGTGCCGCCCACCTCAGCGGTAACTTTAAAGTCCTGGATTTCGTAGGCCGTTGAACAGGAAGTTGGCGTCGGACTTGGCGATGGTGAAGGACTCGGGCTCGGCGTTGGGGACGGTGAAGGACTTGGTGAAGGAGTTGGACTCGGGCTGGGGGTGGGTGATGGACTTGGTGAGGGCGTCGGACTAGGTGATGGGCTTGGCGTTGGCGACGGACTTGGCGACGGACTTGGACTGGGAGTTGGCGAAGGAGACGGAGTTGGTGAAGGACTTGGGCTCGGCGACGGTGATGGCGATGGTGATGGGCTCGGAGTCGGTGTCGGGCTGGGCGATGGTGATGGGCTCGGGCTTGGTGAAGGCGAAGGACTGGGCGAAGGACTGGGCGACGGCGATGGGCTAGGTGATGGACTCGGCGTCGGCGACGGCGATGGGCTAGGCGATGGTGAAGGACTCGGCGACGGCGATGGCGATGGGCTAGGCGATGGCGAAGGGCTAGGCGATGGCGAAGGACTTGGACTCGGTGACGGCGATGGGGTCGGCGATGGTGACGGTGATGGCGACGGGCTGGGGCTCGGCGATGGCGACGGACTTGGACTCGGGGATGGGCTAGGACTCGGCGATGGTGACGGTGATGGCGACGGACTGGGCGACGGCGAAGGGCTCGGCGATGGTGAAGGGCTGGGTGATGGTGAAGGGCTGGGTGATGGTGTCGGTGACGGACTTGGACTCGGGCTCGGCGTGGGTGACGGACTGGGTGACGGCGTCGGGCTCGGTGATGGACTCGGCGAAGGTGAAGGACTGGGCGACGGTGATGGCGACGGACTGGGACTCGGACTCGGACTGGGCGATGGTGACGGACTTGGTGAAGGACTGGGACTCGGCGACGGGCTGGGCGATGGCGTCGGCGAGGGACTCGGCGAAGGTGAAGGCGAAGGTGACGGAGTGGGACTGGGCGACGGCGTGGGGCTGGGTGACGGGCTCGGGCAGTTCACGGCTTGCCACATGGCGATCAGGTTGTTGAGGTAGTCAATGGTTGCTGGCGATGCGCCCGTGGCGATCGCGAAGGCCAATTGCCCGTTCAGTTGAGCGATGTTCCAGGCTTTCATATCCTCGCAGTATTGTGCAATCATTTCTTCCGGCGTGCCGGGATCGACGATGATGCCGTTGGCCAGGCCGTCGGCGTCGCCGCGGCCGCCGTCTTGCAAGAACAAGTGGATGCTGGCCCCCACGACGATCGCGCCGGTCGTGCCGTCGAATGGGAACGGCACAAGAACGCCGGTGACCGGGTCCTCTTTCAAATAGCCCGTCGGCTGGCTGCCGTCCGGCATGATCACCACCACCTCGGCGACACCGCCCGGTTTTACATCGTGTACTTCAAAGTCGATCAGTCCGTATTTCGGTTGCCCACGCTGGGCCGGAGCCTGCTCGGGGCGGACATCGAGACTGCGCACGCGGACGAGCTTATGCTCGCCGGCGTCCAGCGTGATGGAGTTACCCGTACGGCGATCGCGAAAGCTTCCCACGCCCGCCTGATCCTTGTCCCGTGTGCCATCCCGATTGCCGTCCCCTTGGTTGGGCGCGGAATCTTCCTCGTCGCCGTCGATGCCGTCGACATCGGCGTCGCGCTCGCGCTGCGTCGCGCGAGCGTCGGCCCGCAGCAACTCGCGATGGTCGCTCGGGGCGGAGTTCTGCGAGTCGGAATTCCCCGCGCTGAAGTTTGCCGCGCTGGCGGCGGTCAGATGTTGCGCGATGACGACGGCATCGGCGGTCGTGACCGCGCCATCGCCGTTGAGGTCCAGCGTCACGAGTTGCGCGTGCGACAACTGGCCGCCGCGTGTACTGTCGTTGGCGACGTTGACGACGATTAAGACGTCTATCGGAGAGAATACGCCGTCGGCGTTGATGTCATACGAGGAGATTTGGGATTTGGAATTCTGGATTTCAGATCTGAAAGCCGGACTTCCGAATTCCGCAATCGCAATTCCGACTTGCTCCGTGTTGGCCAGGAGTCCAACCTCCGGGAGGAGTTCGGCGGCGAGGACGACGCGCGCGTCGAGGTGTTCGAGATGCAGACGCCGCGTGCGCGTCTTCGCTGGCTTACGCCGCTTACGCCCCCCCCCCAGAATCCACAATCTAAAAGATTCCCACGTCCAAAACTCGATCGGCTTATGCATGGCGCGGTTCCCCTCGTGTCTTCCTCGGATCGATCTGCGACTGAAAGAATTCCAGTCAGTCGAACACGCCACCGACGTCCATGTAGGCGAAGGCCATTCGTCTGATTGTCGGCAGCAGGCGGAATTCTAACGGTGCGAGATATCGTTTGTCAAATTTTTGGAAGCAAGATTTATTCGGGCGGGCCAGGAAGTGCGCCGCCAGGGCGAGCTTTCCGCGTCACTGGAAGCGCCCACGTCGCTGGCGTTGGGGTTAAACCAAGGCTGGGCTAGACAGCCTTGCTCCAACGGCTGCATGGAGCAGCGGCGCGTCGGCCTCACCGGCGCTCCGTCACAGCCACCAAGTGATTGTGCCTGGGCGACGAGTCGCGGTCAGTACAGGCCACGGCGACCGAACTGGTAGCAGATCTGTCCGGTTCGGTTTGAACGCCTTGCTTGTCTCACGCGAGCGGCGGAAGACAACGTCCCAAAACCAGTGAAAGCGGGCTCGCGTTGGTACGAGCCGACGGAACTGCACACGCGGCTGCCCTAATAGTTGTCATCCCTCGCCACGCGAGCGGAGCAGGTCTTGCAAGTCGGCGAGCTGTGAAGAAAGTTCTTCCACCGTTTTACTTATCGATTCCATCGAGGATGTTTCCGTCTCGCCAAGCAGTTGCTGTAGTACTTGAATTTTGCCAGCGATGACTCCCTTGCCAACCCCTTCCACGAGGCCCTCATTTCGTCCTTGCTCAAGCCCTTGCTCAAGCCCTTGCTCAAGCCCTTGCTCAAGCCCTTGCTCAAGCCCTCGTTCAAGCCCTTCCTCAAGGCCCTCGCTATGAGCACCTTCAATCGCCCACTGATAATCGCGTTGTGCCTTGTCTCGCTGATCGTACATTATTCGGTCCTCGGTTTTCTGAGCAATCTGTTCAATCGCCGATATCGCTTGTTGAAATTCCACGGCGGGAAGCAACTCACGCAGACGGTCAGGTTCATACTGGTCGGCAAACAATAAGAAAAACGACCACTGTTCAATCTTGCTCGCTCGGCTGATCGTTGCTTCGTCTAAATTGTACTTCGTTAGTTCGACCGTGTGTACTTCAATCGCGTTGCGTAGCTCCCGGCGTTGGTCGGGATCATACAGTCGGAAGCGATGGTGCGCCGTCTCTGATTCGCGGAACAGTACATTATTTAAGAGACAGATCGAGATGGCTGGCCTCAGTGATGCGTAATTTTGACCAGCTTCCAGTTGGTCCACATACAAGCTGCAGGCGTAGTACACCAGTCGCTGAATGAGGCCGCTATGGACAGAAACTTGCATCTCGATATTTAGGCAGCGACCTACCGAGTCTTCCGCACGAATGTCGAGGATGATCAGCTTGTCGCCAGAGAATTCCTCATAGCTGAACGGATTGACCACGTTCACGTCCGTGATCGGATGCGGCAAATTGAGAATCGCATTCAGCAACCCGACCAGGGCTTTGGCATTCTCCGGACTGCCAAATATTTTCTTGAACGCAAAGTCGACGGTCGGTTTAATTCCCAGCGGCATGACGAACTCCTGCCGCGCGAACGATCAGGCGGCAAGCGGGATTGTACCCAATCCTGCGAGTCGCAACCACAACACTAAGTCTCGTAGCAAGCGACTGCTTGCGCGATCCGACGTGCCTACTTATGAGAACGCCCGAGAACTACGAAACGGTGGTTTTTGTGGAATGCAGACTGGCTGCTTTGCCAAGCCCCGCTGCTTCGCGGTGCAAGGCCAGTTGGTTTGCACGGGCGACGACTCGCTGGGAAGGGCCAGGAAGCGAGCGCACAGAAGAACAGTCGTTACCGTCGCGGACAGAATAAGTGTCAAGCTCAAGACGATTCCGCCAATCGCCAGCCAAGGTGTGAACGCAAACGACTTGTGAGACGACGAATAGTAAACCGGTCTCGGCGCGTAATAGCTGACGGCGGGAACAGAAGGTGCCGGGCGAACAACGCTTGGTGCCTGCCACTTGCTCGCGGCGAGTGGTTCGCCAGCGAGGCGGCCGGCGGCCGTTACCATCTCGATGAACTCGCGGCGGTAGCCGTGTTTGTCTTCGCCCCGAGTGGAGTTAGCGATTTCGAGGATCAAGCCGTAGTTCGTGTTCTGCAGATGTTCGGACTTTCGCAAGAGCATCCCGAAGGCCGCGACGGCGGAGGCGAACTGAAAGTCGCCGGTCGCTTGGCCAAACTGAACGGGAGTGTTTTTGACCGGAGCAACGATCAACTGACTCGTGTCGCCATCGGGTTGCTTGTAGCGAAGTTTCACCGTCATCAGTTCGTCGCCGCCCGCACCGTCCCGCTGTGTCTTCTGGTACTTCAGCGGATCGATCGTGGCGATGCCTGTGTCACTTGCTTCTCCGGCGGGAATGATCTCGTACAAGGCGGTGACCGTGTGCCCCGCGCCGATCTCGCCAGCGTCTTTCTTGTCGTCGTTGAATTCGTGGGCTTCGAGGTGCCGGTTCTCGTATCCGATCAAACGATAGGCGGCCACATGCGCGGGATTGAACTCGATTTGGATCTTTACATCCTTGGCGATCGTGACCAGCGTACTGTTGATTTGGTCGCAGAGCACCTTGCGAGCTTCGGCTTCGCTGTCGATGAAGGCATAATTACCGTTCGCCTTGTTTGACAACTGTTCCATCATCGCGTCGTTGTGGTTGCCCATGCCGAAGCCGAGTACGGACAGAAACACACCCGCTTTCGATTCGCGTTCGGCCAGCCGCACGAGTTCGCCGGTACTGGTCGTGCCAACATTAAAATCGCCGTCGCTGCACAGGATCACGCGGTTGACGCCGCCTTTGATAAAGTTTTGTTTCGCAACTTGATAGGCGAGTTGGATGCCCTGTCCACCGTTAGTCGATCCGCCGGCATGCAATTGGTCCAACGCTTCGAGAATCTGATGCTTGTTGTCGCCGTGAGTCGGGGGCAGGACGAGGCCGGCGGCTCCCGCGTAAACGACGATCGCGACTCGGTCGTTCTCGCCCAGCTGCGACGTCAGCAGCCGCAAGCCTTGCTTCACTAACGGCAACTTATTCGGATCGTCCATGGAACCGGAGACGTCCAGTAAGAAGACGAGGTTACTCGTCGGACGCTGCTGCTGAAGCTCTCGCCCCTTCAAACCGATTCGCGCGAGCCGATGCTGCGGATGCCAGGGAGCGTCGGCGACTTCGACGTTGACGGAGAAGGGGTGTTCGCCGACCGGAGGCGAGTAGTCGTAGTCGAAGTAGTTGACCAACTCTTCGATGCGGACGGCATCGACGGGCGGCAGCGCGTTCTGTTGCAGTAAGTACATCCGTGTCTTGGAGTACGAGGCCGTATCGACGTCGATCGAGAACGTCGACAGCGGCTGCTCGCGAACCGGCACGAAGGACCCTTCGACAATCAAGTCATACTTGTCGCCGCCAACTCCGGGGCCGCGCCCTTTGTCTTGCGGAACGGCTTCGCTCTCGGGGCGCGCCATGAAGCTGGGAGTCGGGGCCGGCATCGCTTCGATCGCGTCGACGTCGTGTGTGCTGCCGCTGGCCGCCGGCGCCGCCTTACTCTCGGCGTATGCGTACGACGCGTCGAGCGGTTCTTCGGCCAGTCGTGTGGCCTGCGCGTGATTCGCGGCAGCGGGGCCCGAACTAACGTCTCCCCTCTGCGATTTCGAACCGCAACCGATCAGAGTGACGAGATAGATTCCCGGCAAAGTCCAAGCACACCATTTGCGCAACATGATCAAGCTCCTTGGGAGATCGTGGTGGAACGGAGGTAGTTGTTCGATAAGACGAGCAGCGTCGAACAAAGGTTTCTTGTCTGGTTGATCCGACGCTCGATCAGATTATTCCCGACGACGTCATTTACGACAGAACATCTTCGCTCAAGACCCGTTGGCATCTAAACTGATGCGATGCTTGAAGGAGGTTCTAGATCGACGTGGGTTGGAGCGGTTGCGATTTGCTTCGCGGCAATGCTCGTCGTCGCCACGATGTTCCTCGACCCGCGGGCCTGGTTACTGATCCGGAACACCGTGGCACTGGCCGGCGGAGCGGCGACGCTGGCGGTCCCAATCGGCGCGGGTTTGGCGTTCCTGCTGCTGCGAACCGACTTGCCGGGTCGAACAATTCTGCTGGTTGTCTTTGGCGCGATGCTGTTCGTTCCGCTCTATCTGCAAGCGGCGGGTTGGGACGCCGGATTTGGGAAGCAAGGTTGGTACTCGTTCGCCCACGGTTCCGCGGCGGCACCAATTCTCGATGGCTGGCGGGCCGCGATTTGGATTCACGCGATGGCTGCAGTTGCGTGGGTGATGCTGATCACTGGACTCGGGTTGTGGCTGGTGGAACCGGAATTGGAAGAGGCGGCGATGCTGGATGCTTCGGCGGTGAACGTGTTTCTCAAGATAACGGCTCGGCAGTCTGCACCATTCGTGGTCGTTGCGGCACTGTGGATCTTGGTGACCGTCGGAACGGAGATGACCGTGACCGATCTCTACCGCGTGCGAACGTTCGCGGAAGAGATTTATATCGACGTTCCCTTCGTCGGGGCGATCGATACGCTCGAGCCGTTGCGCCCGACCGGCGTCACGACGGCGTTGTTCGTGAGCAGTCTCGTGGCGATCACCTTGTCGTTGCTGTCGCGGTTAGTTCCGCCCGAGCACTTTCCCAGTCACACGCGACGTCGTGTGTTTCGACTCGGCCGTTGGCGCTGGCCGGTGGCTGCGGTCGTCGGCTTGTTGGTGTTGGTGATGGTCGGCACGCCGATGCTGAACGTCATCTACAAAGCTGGATTGGTGGTCGAGCAGGTTGACGGCACACGGATGCGGCAGTGGTCGTTGGTGTCTTTACTGCGGATCGTGTTCAACAGTCCAGGACAGTTCGCTGAGGAACACGGTTGGACGCTGCTCATCGCAGGCCTGGCGGCAACGGCGGCGGTCGTGGTGGCAACGCCGCTCGGCTGGCTGGCGCGCCGCGGGTGGCGGCGATCCCTGCCAGCTCTGAGCGTTGCCGCCATCTGTCTGGCGATTCCCGGCCCGATGATCGGATTGTCGGTGATTTGGCTCTTGAATCGTGAACAGTCTGACTTGTTCGTGTGGCTGTACGATCGAACGATCTTTGCCCCCTGGCTGGCGATGCTTGTGAAGGCGTTGCCGATCGCGGTCTTGATGCTGTGGTACGCGTTTCGGTCGGTTGCGGACGAACTGCTCGAGAGCGCAAGTTCCGAGGGGGCGGGGCCGGTCGTGCGGTTCATCCGGATCGGACTGCCAAGTCGCTGGCGATCGCTCGCGTGCGCATGGCTCGCCGCGTTGGCGGTCGCGTCCGGCGATTTGGCCGCGTCGATTCTTGTGGTTCCGCCGGGCGTCACGACAATCCCCGTTCGTGTGTTCGGTCTGCTACACTCGGGAGTCGATGATCGAGTGGCTGGAATCTGTTTGACAACCGTGTGGGGCTTTGGCGCGATCGGCGGCCTGTTGCTGTGGTTGATGCGTCCGGCGAAAAATGCGGCTCGGGCAATTTCCGATAACGGAGTATAATAGGCGAATGCACCGCTTCCTCCTGCTGATAACTTGTATTATCGCTGCGCTGGCGGGCAATCTCGGCTATGCGATCGAACATGTTTCGCTAAAGCGGGACGGCCAGTCGATTCATGTCGACGGGAAGATTATCGTCGAAGCGCAGGACGGTGGCCTGCTGGTGCAGGACACGAGCGGAGTGCTGTGGGCCATCATGCCCGACGAGATGGTTCATCGCGAGTCCGATGCGATCCCTTTCAAACTAGCCGATCATGACGAGATGAGCGAGCGGCTGCTGAAGGAGTTTTCCGACGGCTTCCGCATTCACAAGACGGCTCACTACGTCATCTGCTATAACACTTCGCCCGCGTATGCCGAATGGTGCGGCTCGCTTTACGAACGACTCTTTTTGGCGTTCAACACGTACTGGAAGAATCGAGGATTCAAACTGAGCGAGCCCGAGTTGCCGCTGGTCGCGTTGGTGTTCAACGACCGCAGTAGCTATGTCGCGCATGGCCGGCCAGAACTGGGGGATCGAGTCCTAGAGACGATTGGCTATTACAGCCTGCGGTCGAATCGGGTGGTGATGTACGACTTGACGGGATCTCAAGCGGGAGGCGGAGGCCGCGGATCGTCGGCCGCTCAGATCAACCAGCTGCTGATGCGGCCCGGTGCCGAACGGACGGTGGCCACGGTGATTCATGAGGCGACACATCAGATCGCCTTCAACTGTGGTTTGCAAACGCGGCACGCCGACATTCCGTTGTGGGTCAGCGAGGGCGTAGCGATTTACTTCGAGACGCCGGACCTCCGCAGCTCGAAGGGATGGCGTAATATCGGCGGAGTGAATCACGTGCGGTTGCTGGAGTTTGGCCGCTACTTACGCAACCGGCCGGCGGATTCTCTCGTGACATTGATTTCCCGCGACGAACGCTTTCTTGACCGTCGGCTGGCGGGCGATGCGTACGCCGAGGCATGGGCGCTGAACTACTTCCTGATCCGGAAGCATCCCAAAGAGTATCTGGCGTACATGACCGTGTTATCCGAGAAACTCCCGCTGCGCTACGATGAACCGGAGGCTCGGCTCGCGCAGTTCAAGGCGGCATTTGGCGAGGACTTGGAACAGCTGAATACCGAGTTTCTTCGCTATCTGCGCACGGTGCGGTAAGCCGGCACAAGGCTATGCGCAGTTCCGGCGATGGCAAGGCGTTTGGTTTATGCCTGAACAGCGAAGACTCGTTCCGGCCTACTTCTGAGTTCGCTGCATTCGGTACGTTCCAAATCGGTCAACGAGCAAATGCCCGGATCACTTGGTATGGAAGTGGAACGTGCGATAGCGTTCCAGTTCCATGCCAGCGTCTTCCCAACTGTAGCCGTAGTTGCCGTAGTGCATCAGCCGCACGCTCGTATCGGCAAAGATCTTGAAGCCCGCTTGCCGAGCCCGTTCGCAAAACGCAAAGTCCTCGGCCAAGTACCAATGGCCTCCGATGTCCGAGCCCACAGCGTCGGGATGGCTCATCGGTTGAAAGTACGGGACCATTGGTCGCCCGCCGAAACGCTCGTTGCATAGCGGCAATTGCAACTCGCGCCGGATCGTTTCATAAGCCTCGCGGCGCACCAGCAGGAAGCCGGTCCCGGCATACAGGATCTCGGTCAGGCCACCTTCGTCGCCAAAGATCAGTTTCTCCGTGCCGGGCAACACGTGACACGCCAGCACACGCCGCCCCTTTTGCGGATAGATGCCGCAGACGATCGGCACATTGTGTCGCCGCAGCTTGTCGATATCGTTCGGATCGAAGCCGACATCCGAGTCGATCCACATCGTCTCGTCAAAGCCGTCGGCCAGTGCGTCCGTCGCCATCTGATTGCGGCCTTGATCGATGGCCGAGTAGCCGCGCACGCGTCGCACGGGATATCCGCGACGTTCCAACTCGGCCAATGCCTCTTCACAAGCCGGCACCACCTGCCCGCCAATCGGCACCAGCACCACGCAGCGTGCCGGATCGAGCGATGGCTCGTCACTCCGTTCGTAGGACGGGCAATCCTGCCCGTCGCTGCCTGCTCTTTCATCACGACGGCCTTGGAAGGCCATCGTACTTTCTGCATATCCCAGCGTCGCCGCCAACTCATGCAACTCATCGCCAAGTTCATCGTATTCCGCCTGCGGGATCACATCGATCGGCGGCGGCCCGTCCGCAGGGCGGATCTGGGCGGCATCGCGATTGAGCGTAAAGCCAAGATACGATTCAATCGGCTCATACTCCCCGGCCTGCAACGCTTCATAGCGAATAACGTGCGCGTCGAGCGTTTCCACTTCGGCAACAAAACTCCCGGCCAGTTCGCACCACAGCCGTCCAAACAGTCGAGCCGTCACCGGCTGATCGGGCCAGCGATAAAACCATTTCCAACCCGCGTTACGTCTCGCCGCCCAAGACCGATAGGCATCGTAAGGATTGCGGATCAGGAACAGGAGCTTTCCTTTCGGATACAGCAGTTTCAAGTAATGTGCGTAATCCGCCGACAACCGCACTTCCTTGAACCCCCAGCGTTCAATATTGGCTTCGCGAGTGGGCTTTGCGAACAATGTGTCGAAGTACGAGCGATGAGCGTCTAGCAAAGTTGCCACACTTGGATACAAGTTCGCAATAAAGCGTTCGCTTAACCCATCGCGCTCCGCAAAGTGGCCATCACGCTCCGTCGTGATGAGCCTCCCCGCATCACCGTCACCCCGCAAACAACCATCCGCCACTTGCTCCTTATCCGCGCCCAACCCATTCGATTCACACTCTTCATGACGAACCGAGTCCAACTGAGATTTGACGTCCAACGTCGCAGGCTCGTCACGGCGGAGCGTGACGGCGACATTTCGTTCATAAAAGAAATGCCGCTCGGGCCAATCCGCCGTCATGCATCGCAGCGGATCGGCCAAGCTCTGCAACATGCCCGAGTGCCCATACGGCTCACCCCAGATGAAACATTCCGGCATCAGCATTCGCTGCAACAGTGTCGATCCCGATCGCCAGCCGGCGGCAAGGACGAAGACCGGACATTCGGTCGAAGTTCCATGCTTCAAGTCGGGCCAGCGGGCATGGATGGTTGCGATTGCAGCGGCGAGCGAGCGATGGTTGACAGTAGTCACACGTTCCCTTCCCCAAGTTGTCCACCGGCCGCGGTTGCTTGCGGCCTTTCCGCATAGAGGACGGTAAGCTGATTCGACACGAGGGCCGGAGTATGAGGCAGGCACATGTCGTAGAGCGAGAAACCGAGGTCGCGCAGCAAGCGGCAGACTTCGACGGGGCTGGTGCCCAGATACGGATGCAGGTCCATCAGCAACACGACGCGCTCGTTGCGGGTCAGCGTATCGCGCGCGCCGGCGAGGACTTGCAGTTCCGCGCCCTCGACGTCGATCTTGATCACGTCCACGCGCTCGACGCCGAGTTCGCCGAGCACGGTATCAAGGCACCGCTGCCGAACTTCGATCGTGCCTTGAGCGCGTTGCGGCAAGCCCGGCAGCAGTGTGTGCCAGCCGCTCTTTTCGCCCAGGTGTAACAAGGCCGTTCCGTCACTGTCGCTCAAGGCCAATTCCAGCAGCGTGACGTTGGTGTAGGCGTTGGCCTGACGCTACGTCGAATGCACTGGCAATTCCAAGGTTCCGGCTCGAACACCAGCACTCGTCCCGTCCCGCGCAGCAGCTTGGCCGCCAACAGCGCGAAATAGCCCTTGTTGGTTCCCACATCGACAAAGGTCATGCCCGGTGTGAGCAGACTTTGCAACGCGCGAGTCTTCAGCGGCTCGTAGGTTCCTTCGACGCGCGCCCGCATCATCGGCGACTCGTCGATATCGAGAAAAATCTTGCCGCCAAGGTAGTCGTGCAGTTGGTGTGGCATGGCCCAAGCAAGAACCGCCGCTCAGTTCAACGGCTGCATCTGTGGCGGAACTAACAGCAACGGTCGTGATTTGAAATGTTCTTTCAGTCTATCAATGCCATCCTTCGAAATGCCGGTACTATCGAGTGTCAAGTCATTGAGATGAGTGAATTTCATCAGGACTGGAATTGCATCGTCGTTCAATCCGTTCGTCACCGTGAGTCCCCGCAGTTTAGGCAGTGCGAGCAACCGTTCGAGTCCTCGGTGAGAAATCGTGCCTGGAAAGTAGAGGGAGTTCAGATTCGTCATACGAACGAGCGAATCGAAGCAGGCGTCGGTCACTTTCGTTTGCCGCAAATCAAGCAGCGTGAGGTGAGGCATCGATTCCAGGTGTCGAATCCCCGCGTCCGTCACACCCTCTCCCAGGTACAGCCCGGTCAATCCTCCCATTTTGCTGTCGTGAATTAGACCAGCATCCGTAACCCCAGGACACGCCGCGATATTCAGAATGTACAGCTTCTGAAAGGGAACGAGACAAGGCATCGACTCGTCATTGAATCTCGCGGGAACCAGCAGATTGGTCAGCTCCGTCAATCGGCTCAAATGCTTAAATCCTTGGCCAGTGATCTGCGGCGTGAGAAAGGTGATCAGCGTTTGCATGTTGGTGAGACCGGCTAAACGCTTCAGTCCCTCGTCGGTCACTTGTGATCGGCCCAGGCTAAGCTTTGTCAGGCTGGTCGACCACTGCAAACGCTCGATTCCGGCATCCGTGATTCCCGGCGGAAGTGTGAGGTCCTCGATGTGTTTCAACTCGCCGACGTAGCGGAACCCTTCATCCGTGATCGCGTTGGCTGTGTCGGCGAAGTGGAGCCACCGCAGATCGGAAAAGTGTCTCAAAAGGGAAAAGGCTTGCGTCGCTAATATGATCGTTTAGATCCAAGCTGCGGAGCGAGCGCAATTCCTTGGTGTGGGCGAGCCCGACATCGGTTACCCGAGTCCCCCACAAGCCAAGACCTTCAAGCTGTTTCAACTCGCCGACAGGCGGCATGTGCTGGTCGGTGAAGCCAGCGCGCGCGTTGTCGACGCGCAGAAATCTCGCAGCCCCGCCGGGCCATTCGACGATCGTCGCGCCCGACTCGCGCAGTGCCGCGATCGCGGCAGCCTCCGCAGTCGTAGGTGCTCGCTTCGCGGCCTCTTCACGGCTGGCGATGTCGCTTGCGAACGCAGGGAGAGACACTGACATCATTGCCAACGCGATCAAACGGAGAAAAACGTGGTACGTCATGGGGCTCACCAAAATCGTGGGTTGCGTCCATCTAGCTCACATACGCAGCCCGAAACGTTCGGGAAGAGACTTTGAAATCGTTGCAGACCTTCTTCGGTGACCTGGGTGCCTTCCAGCGTGAGCATACGGAGCCGTTTGACCTTGGCGACGTGTTCGAGCGCCTTGTCCGTGTAGGGACCAGTCAGCATGAGATGATCGACCGTATAAGAGTCGTCGTCGAGACAAGCGAGCCCGTCGTCGCCAACGGTGGGCGGCAAAAAAAGTTCGGCGAAAAAGCGATGGTGCAGCATCGCCAAGCCGGCGCCGGTCACGTTCGTCTTGCGGAGATCAAGGCAGATCTGCCGCATCATGTTCGCGATGTGCTGCATCCCAGCGTCCGTGATACCCGGACCGAGCTTGACGGAGCTTAGGAATCGAAGGCCGACGATGTGGCCCAGTCCCGCGTCGGTCGCTGCGGGATAGTCCGCTAACGACAGATTGCTACAGTATTGACACTTACCAAGGATTCTCAGCGTCTCGTCGTTGCAGTCTTTGGGACCTAGCAGAATCTGGAAGGCAGGAAGATTCGGCAGTCCGCGCAACGCAGCCGTCGTTACTAAGTCGGACTCTGCGAGATAGAGCGTTCTGAGTTTCGAGTGTTTTGTGATTAACTTCTCGATTCCACGATTGGTGACTTGAGACGCCGCCACATCGAGGTTGCCGAGCATCGGCAAGCCAATCAGATGTGCAAGCCCGTCGTCCGTGATCTGTGGAGAGAGCCGGATGCCCATGAGGTTAGTCAATTTCGCCACGTGGGGCATACATGCGTCGGTCGCTTGCAGGGGCAATTCGAAGGATTTCAGTTTTTGAAGTACCGCAAAATTCTCGATCCCTACGTCCGTAATCTGATTGGGAATCTCATGAATCCAGTGAAGGTTTGGCAGCTTTCGTAGATGAACGAGACCCGCATCGGTGACGTGCGGACTCCGAAGTTCTACCGACAGCATCTCTGGAAACGCTGGCATTAACGCCAGTTCGGCGTCACCACAACAGTCGCGCAGTTGCATCGACCGAATCGTTCCATCCGGGTTGCGATCAATCCATACCTTGTGATCTACGAGCCTTTCCAAGATCGCAGCTCGATCCGACAAGTCGGGTTCGTCGGCACAAGATGAGACGCCAAAGAACCAAGACGCCAGTACGACCGTTGAGACGGCGCGAATCATGGTGGAGTTGAAACTAGTCGTCATCTCTTATTTCTCCCACGCCCGAGGCTTTGGTGGCGTCGATTGTAACAAACGATCCTACACCGTTGGCGGACAGGTTTCCAAGCGTAATCTGAAAGTATTCGTCGTTCTCATTTGCGCTATCCCCGAACACTCGAACTTTCATCACTTTCGAAGCACCGTCTGTACCTCCCAGATCGAACGGCCCGGGATCCAGTACCAAGTAGTCTTGGCCAACCGGTCCTGGCGACGCGGGATTGCCAGGACCGCCTGCCACCGTCGCCGATACGGTCACTGTTCGATCGATCGACTTGTCGACGCTAATCGTGAATGAGAGATCTGTCATTGTGCCCGCGGCACCCTCGACGGTGGAAGCCGAAGGGGTAATCGAAACTTTTGCGTAGTCATCCGCTTCGATCGTTGCCGTCAGGCTGCCCCCTCCCGACACAGCTCGATCATAGGAGTCAGCGACTCCAAAGGAGAGCCCGAACGTCTCGGTGAGTTCGACGAGAGTGTCAGGTGTGACGGCTACCGGGAGAACGACAAACATATCGCCAGCCTCCAGCGTTGCCGCCCCACCGCCCGTCTCTGTGTAGTCCAGATTAATCTGCGCGGTCCCGTTGGTCGTTGTGACGGAAAGATCGATGTCGGTATCAACAGAAACAATGTGACCGGGGAACTCTTGATGAACCAATATCGCTCTGAATTCCAGCGCGCCCCAATCATCTTCCAGAGACGTCGGAGAAACCTCCTGCAAGGTGGCGCTGATTACCGTGGCGAGCCTCATCGTGCCAATGTCGTCATTTTCGATTGTGTCGGTAAAGGGTGTTGCAGTCGGTACGACACTTCGCCCACTCGCTGCCACGGAATCGATCTTGATCTGAAACGTCTCGTTCAGTTCAATCTTCCAATCAGGAGTCACGGGTATGTGGAATGTTTCAATCTGAAAACCCTGTGAAATCGTGACGCTTGCGGGAACATCCCCGAAGTCGTTGTCCGACTACTTTGCGGTCCCGTCAATTGTACTCAGATTCACAACGACATCGACGTCCACTTGCTTGTCAATCTGCACGGAGTACAGACGAGTGTAGTCGACGGAAGTTCCTTCCGGGCCGTTCGTATAAGTGTGACCCACGATCGTCGCCACGGCGTGGTCATCATTGTTAATCGTGCCTGTCGCTGTCCCGCCGCCGCCCGTTGCAGTTCCGCTTCCACTCGCCGATCCGGCACCGGAGCCAATTCCAATTCCAACACTGTTTCCGCTGCCGTCATGTACGGAATCCAGGTGCAGCGTAAACGTCTCGTTTCGTTCCACGATTTGATCCCAGGTGAGGGTGATGCCCACAGTCTTAGTTCCGCCAGTACCGGGACCGAAAGGCACGTGCCCATCACCGGTCGCCACGCCCAAGTAGTCCCAGGGGTAACTCGTAGGACTCGCGGCCACGGCCGTGCCATTTTCCGTATGATAGTCCACCGTAAACCCACAGGGGGAGCTACCCGTGAAGGACAGTGTAAACGTAATTGTTCCCGCATCCTCATCGGCCGATGCATCCGACACCGAAACGTACCCCGAAGCGGGCATTGTGCCGCTTCCCGAAGCGCTCCCGCCGCACGTGGCCGTGGCGGTTCCACTTCCATTTGCACCGCCCGATCCGTTCCCGGATGAACCGCCGGAGCCACTTGTCGACGCTCCGCCTTCTCCTTCGCCCATCATCCAAGCCGGCATCGCAGAGGCCCCTTGTGATGTGCTACTAACCGACGAATGCGGCAATTCGGCTCCCGTAACATTGAAACCTTGGCCGGAGCCGGAGCCGACGCCGGAACCGAGTTGGCTGATCGGGGAACTGAAGGACGAACTGGGATTGGAGAGCGGAGGTGATGGGGTGACGGGGTGACTGGGTGACGGGGTGACGAGTTGGTTGCTGGTGAAGAAGGCGTCGACGAAGGAGGCCGAAACCAGCAAGTTCGTTGTGGCTCGCGAGACAGGGGCGATGTCGAGACCTTCAAAGTCTTGCCTCAGCGCGACCCGCTCTTCGTTCGGCTCAAGATCGGTATCCGGCAGCGAGAAGCCGTTTTGCAACAACGGATTCGAGGGGCGGGCTCGAAGTGTGACCGCGTCGGATTCCGCTTCGATCTCCTGGGGAACCAATTGTTCGTCGGGCAGCAGGTCGAAGGTGGCGGCAATGGCCGCGCCGGCCAGCAGGTCCAGAAAACCGCCGGGTAGGACGCGGCTTTCGAGTTGTTCAACGCCGTTGCGGATGAAACTTCGATGACTTCGTGTTCGCTTGTTGCGGTTCAACCGTTTGCGGCGTTGCTTGCTCATTTGAGCGGCTCCCAGTGGGAAAGAGTTTATGGTGCATGGTCGTGGAAGAGGGGCGCTCGCCCACGGATTTCATGGATGAAGGGATCTGGAGAGTAGAGGAATTGGTACTCGACGGGCTCGGAGGCCCATCGTACGGCACGAATTCCCGCCACGGAGTGTCGGGACTACTTTGAAACGATGTTCCTCTATTAGTCCTTACGCGCGAGAACGGCGTTTGGGACATCGTGCCGAAAATTATTTCAAAAATATTTTGCGGCTAGTGGAAATCCGCGGCGCGGCTTGCTACAAAGAGCGGTGTCTTATTCAGGGGAAGCAACAAGTGGGAGATTGGCATGGGAAAGGACAACCCGTTCTGCAAATTATGGAAGCGCGCTCGTAGCGGTGATCGAGATGCGCAGGCGGACCTTTATCTCGAGTACGGGCCGCACTTGCGGCGCGTCATTCGACTGAAGCTGCGCGATTTGAAAATCGAGTGGGCCGTTGAACCGGACGATGTGCTCGACTCGTTTTTCATCCGGCTTTACAACGGCGGTGCGAAGATCAGCTTCAACGATGCACTCCACTCCACGAACTACTGCGAGCAGGCACTCCGCAACAAGTGCGTCCAGGTTCTTCGACGAGTGATCCCGCGATTGGCGACTAGCATCGAGGACTGTCCACCTGAACTGTTGGCCGATCCGCACGCGACCACCGACGAGGGCACACTGGAATGGGATGAGCGGCTCGAACAAGCCTACTCACGGCTGACGCATCGCGAGCGAGAGATCTGCTGGCTCGAACTGGAAGGGCTGACGTGGGAAGAGATTGGCGCGAGATTGAACATCTCCCCCGCAGCCGTCAAGAAGGCGCATCAACGTGCCACGGATCGCGTCCGCGACGAGATTCTTGACAGGGTCGGAGTTGGAATCGAGATCTTGTGATATTTGGACTGCTGTGACTCGTCACCGCTTTCGTTCGCGGCAAAGCCGCTTCTTGTCTCGACGAGTTGACACGATTCGGAAAGTAGCTGCGCAGCAAATGGGAAGGCGGCGACAAAAAATGGGAAAGCGGCGACAAGTCGCCGCAGTCCAAAGCGCTGAAGTGCCTGCGGAAGGTATAACTTGCAGCCGGTCGCGGTTCGTGGCTATGATAGCGGCTACGAAACGCAACTCATTCCTCTCCCGCCAAGATCCCCCACCTCAAGGAGTTCGATATGTCGGACCAAGCTTCTCGCCGTGACTTTCTGAAGAGTTCGAGTACCGCTGTTGTGGCCGGATCGCTGGCCGCGACCTTGGGCGCAAATCGGTCGGTGCATGCGTCCGGCAGCGATACGCTGAAGGTCGGTTTGATCGGCTGTGGCGGACGCGGGAGCGGTGCCGCTCAGAACGCGATGCGAGCGGAAGAGCACGTCGAGTTGACGGCCATGGCGGATGCTTTTGGCGATCAGTTGCAGCACGGCCGCGATATCCTCTCGCGACAACTCGGCAAACAGTACAAGGTGGACGACGATCACTGCTTTGTCGGGTTCGATGCGTATAAGACGCTGCTCGAATCCGATGTCGATGTCGTGCTGCTGTGCACGCCTCCTCACTTCCGGCCGCTGCAACTCCGCGCCGCGATCGAAGCCGGCAAACACGTCTTCTGCGAGAAGCCCGTGGCGGTCGATCCGACCGGCGTCCGGCATGTGCTCGAGACCGTGAAGATGGCCAAGGAGAAGAACTTGACGATCGTGTCAGGGTTGTGCTGGCGCTATGACCACGGCGTACGGGCCACGATGCAACAGATCAAAGAAGAGAAAGCGATCGGCGATATCATCGCGATTCAGGAAAACTATCTGACGGGCACGCTCTGGCACCGCGGACGCAAAGACGATTGGAGCGAGATGGAGTACCAGATGCGAAACTGGTTGTATTTCACTTGGCTCTCTGGCGACCACATTGTCGAGCAGCACATTCACAGCCTCGACAAGTCGCTGTGGCTGAATGACGACGTTCCGCCTCTCAGTTGCACGGGACTCGGCGGCCGCCAAGTCCGCACCGGAGAGCAATGGGGGAATATCTATGATCACTTCGCCGTCTGTTACGAATGGGCCAACGGTGTGAAGACCTTTTCCTACACCCGGCAGATGGAAAACTGTAAGCCCGATGTAGAAGATTATGTGCTTGGCACCAAGGGACGAGCCAAGGTTCTCAAGAACAGCATCGAAGGCGAGACCACTTGGGAGTACAAGGGCGACAAGCCCAGCATGTACGATGTCGAGCATAAAGAGCTGTTCGCCGGCCTTCGCTCGGGCAATATCATCAACAACGGCGAGTACATGTGCTACAGCACCTTGCTCGCGATTATGGGCCGCGAAGCTTGCTACACCGGCCAGACGATCACTTGGGAAGAGGCCCTGAACTCGAAGCAGAATCTCACGCCGGATGCTTATGCCTGGGGAGAAATCTCCGTGCCGGCGGTGGCCGTGCCGGGCACCACGAAGTTCGCTTAATCGATCCTCGTTCCCAGGCTCTGCCTGGGAACGCACTGCCCGCGAGGCTCCTGCCTCGCCATCTCTGGAGGAGCAGGCAGGAGCCTGCAAGACATGGCATTCCTAGGCGGGAGCCTGGGAACGAGTTGACACGAGCTGGTGCGTCACCCCGTCCGCAGCTGTGTCTCGATGCGTCGTATCGCGTCTTCGACGTGGCAGGCGGCTTGTCCAATCTGGATCGTGGCACCATCCGAAACCCAACGGTTCACTTTCTTCTCGGCGGAGATGACGGTGCTGTGGCTGCGGCGGCCGAAGTGCTCGCTGATTTCGGAGAAGGCGGCCCGCGTGTACTTCCGCGCCAACCACATCGCGAGCATACGCGGATGGCTGGCCGACTTAGCCTTGCTGCCGTCCTTCAACGTCCGCGAGTCGAGACCAAACGTGTCGCAGACCGCTCGCTCGATATCGCTCAAACGAACGACCTGGACCGTGGCGCGGAAGATGTCGGCCAAGGTTGAACGGGCGAAGTCGAGTGTGATGGACTGATCGAGCGCTTCGCTGGCCGCTTCCAACCGGTGCAACGCGCCAGCAATTCGGCGTGCGTCGCCAGTCAGCTCGGCGGCGACAAGCCGCAGGACATCTTCCGGAATCGGCCGCCGGGACCGAACCGCCATCTGCTTCGCGATCCCAAGTCGCGTTTCGTAATCGGCATGTTCGATGCCACACAGCAAGCCGCCCGAGACGCGTGCCGCCAATTCCGGCCCCAGCTGACGGAGTTCGTTGGGTGGACGATCCGCCGTCAAAATCAACTGCCGACCTTGGCGGAGCAGCGAATCCATGGTGTGTTGCAGCTCGACCAGCGTCGCCCGCTTGCCGGCAAAGAACTGGACGTTGTCGATCGCCAGCACATCGACGTCCCGGCACTTGCGCCGAAAGCTGGGCAGACCACTTCCTTGCAGGGCACCCAGAAAGTTGCTGGTGAACTGTTCCGACGACAGCGACAACACGCGCCGCAGGCCGAGTGATTGGCGGACGGTGCCGCAGATGGTCTCTTGAAGATGGCTCTTGCCGCAGCCGGGCGGTCCATAAATGAACAACGGCGAAACGGAGCCGGGCCGCTCGCAAATCGATTTCGCGGCAGTCACCGCAATGCGATTGCCGACCCCGACCACGAAAGTGTCCAGCGTCCGCGAGCACGTTGCCTCGCGGCGCTTCGGGCGCGTCGCCGACTCCGCCGATGGAAGCTTGCTCGTTCGCTGAGGTTGTTGCTCGACCGCGGTCGCTTCACGATGGCGTGTGCTGTCGGCGGACGGTAGCTTTGCGTTCGGCAGAAGTTGGAAGTCCAACGAGACTTCGCGCTTGACCAACTCGCGGGCAATGATCGCAATGTCCGAGCGAAACTGCTTGCGGAGACGATCGAGGGTGAACTGATCGGGTGCCCACACACGGAGCTGGTTATCGGCCAACTCGAATCGGACTTGCTTGCCAAACCAGAGATCGAAGCGATCGGCTCCGATCCGGGCGGCGAGGCAACTCCGCAAGTCTTTCATGACTTCCTGTGCGTCCCTAGTCACTTCCTGTGTCATCCTTTATGCGCTGCACCGAAGTCACGCCGTCCAGGCGCAACCCGCCCCAATCGCTGGGGTCGGATGCCGGTAGGGAAATAGCGCAAGGTCAAAAAGGTTAAAAGCCTTGCACCCAGGCTAGTGAGTGCTGACTTTTTGAGTCTAACGATCAACGTGAGGGGCTGATTTTACGCCTGCTAGCACGCCTGTCAAACCTCTTGCCAAGGATGTGCGGAAAGTTTTTTTACCGCCTCGAATAACCGTCGCTTTATTCGGAATTAGCCAAATCGAAAAGGAGGGAAGCGATGCTCGAAGGCTCGCGAACGAGCGTGGAAAACTTGTCGCGATTGCCCTGGACGATGGCCTTCCGAGGCCGTCGATCACAGTGAATCTGCATCGTCGACAGCCTTGGAAGGCCATCGTACTGAGTGTGTCGCCGATCACGCCGTGAAAATTTTCAGAAACACAGAGCGGCGGAGCAACTCGAAGAAGCCGGCCTTAGTGTACGCACTGACAGCAGGATCGTTCGAAGCGTCGACAGCCAGTATTAATCGCCGCCGTCCGGCCTCTTTGGCGAGCCGCTGTGCGAAGCGAGTGACTTGCCTGCCCCAGCCACTTCCACGCCTCTCGGGGACGATGCCCATATATACCAACTCCCATTGCTGCTGGCCTGGGTGATCATTCAACAGCAAACATCCCACGTCCGCGCCGTTGCTTTGAATAAAAAACCAACGATCGGGCGAGAACTCGCCGATTTGTTCGTATCCGTCCAGGATATCGTGCATCTCGCGAATGCCGTCCAGGGCAGGAATGTCGAGTGTGTTGATGTAGGTCCGCTCGACAAGTTCGCCCAGCCGGCCGCGTTCATCGGGCGTGTACTGCACAAAATCAAGGTCGAACTCGCCTCGCCCCGCGTCGACGCGATCCAGTTGGCTGACCAGATAAAGCAGATCTGCCACATGCCTGTATCCGACGCGTTCGAGCCGCTGAGCGTCCCGATGCCCGCGATCCGGCAGTACCGCCTGTGCCATGCGGATCGCCGCGGCTTCGAGACGCGAGTCCAAGAATCGTTGCAGCTGATCGCCAACCAATTCGCTTTCATTGGCCGCCAGACGAGGTGGCCAGAGGAGCACGGTCTTGCCAGGCAGGATTTGGCCCCAGGCCACGGCCGTCAGTCGTTCGTCTCGCTCGGCACCCACCAAGGTCGAGGCGGAAACGTCGCCGGCGCGCAGTGCCGTCACAATCGTCGCAATACGTCCGGGCCGCTCGGAGGTGGGCTCCTGCGAGACGAGCATGACGAGCGCTTCCGCGCGTTGCGCCGAGCTGATAGACACATATTTGATAGCATCGATCTCGGAGTCCATGCGAGCAGGATATCCGAAAAGCGAGTGTTCCGCCGAGACGACTTTCGTGACGCTGCTATAATGAGGTTCGAGAACGGAGTTCCAAATTAAATCTGAGGAGACGAGATCATGCGGCGTTGGCAAACTTGGTTGGTAGCGGGAGTATTGTGTTTCGTGAGTTCATCGGCTGTTCAGGCGCAGAACTTGTTCGAGCGGATAGGGCAGGTCTTCACCCAGGAGACGCCGCCGCCAGCGACGCCTCCCGCCAGCGAGTCAATTCCTGAAGTCGTCATCCCCGAGGCGCTCCCGGCACCCCGATCAGCACCCCAAGCCTTGACGGGACGTCCCACGTTGGGAGTCACCGTCGACCCGCTGACGGATGATATTGTTCGGCAGAGCCGATTGCCCGTTCGGAGTGGCGCGTTGATCACGGCGATTGTTCAGGGCTCACCGGCCGATCAAGCCGGCTTGCCGCTTGGAGCCGTCATCGTTGCACTAGATGGCCAGCGGATCGATTCGCCCGCGAATCTTGTGGCGGCCATTCGCACGGCCCCGACCGATCGAGCGGTTGAACTGTCTTATTACGAAGGCAATCGCCTGTACCGTAAACGTGTCCAGTTGCTCGGCGCCTCCGAGATACAGATTGCTCCGACCGCTCCCGCGCCGGTTCGGCGCGAGCCTCAACCGTTACGAGGCGGCCTCTCGTTGGAACAACAGCTTGGCGGCCAAGGACAGCGTCCCGTTCTCGGTCGTGTTGGGCAGCTGATCGACGGACTGGTCGCTCCCGTCGCCGGTCCTGCTCCGTTCGCACAACCGGCTGTCGAGCCAAACGAAACCGCATCGCTTCGCGAGCAGGTCAGCATCCTCCAGCAGGAACTCGAACTTCTCCGCGCTCGACTCGCGGCTGTCGAGAAGCAACTCGAACAGCAAACGGGCAGAGAGTAAGGCGCGACGTCGCTCTCGCTACCAGCGATTTGTCAGGTGATCTAGATTCAGCGTCTCTTGTGCGTGAACGCTGAGTCCGTAGCCGATGCCCGGTTGATTTAATTCCAGCATGACTTCAAGACGCTCGTGCGGTCGTCGTGCGCGGACGACCGGAGCATGAGCGATGCGTAACACACCGGTCGGCTTGCCGTTCCAGCGAGTGATATACAGCCCGGCGCCGAGTGCCGGTTCGGAGCGAAGCTTGAATTGCTGGGAGACGAGGTTTACGAGTTGGCGATCGTCACCCGTGAGGCCATCAAACGTGATCCGCCGCAATTGGTGCCGGTTGTCGAAGTAGTAGGTAAGTGATCCGGCGATATCTTCAACATTCGTCCCGGTCACCAGTGCGACGCGCAAGCCATCCAAGCCGGTATCCGAGCGGATCGTCGAGACGCGCGACCAACGCCGCATGATCCAATCCGGTGTGACGTTGAATTGGAGGATCTGTTCGAGTTCTCCGATTCCGCCGGTCAGAACCGAGGTGGTATCTGGAGTGGCGAAACTCACACCGGGCAGGCTGTCGTGGCGGAGAAAGGTCTTGCTTGGTTCGAGTGCCGCGTCTCCGCCGATAGACCAATCTTTCTGTTTGAGAGCAGCCGTCCACTCTTGCAACTTGGTCTTCACGCTCGGCGCGAAGTCTTGATTGAACCACGCGTAGGGAATCCCCACCGCGGCGCCGACGAGTACTAAAAAGCGAATTGGTCTTCCGAACATGTTGCCGATCTCCGAACCGGGACGAATTCCCCATCGTCATAAATCGGTTGGCGAGCCATGAAACTTCGCCATGCGTTACGATAGCCAAGCAGGTTGCGTAGCGAGGATGATCCTCACGTAAGGTATCTCCCGAACGACTGGCTCAAGCTGAATCGCTATGAAGCGGCCCCAAACTGATCCGTCAGTTCGTCAAGCGATACGCACAGCAGCGAAGCCGCATATTCCTCGTCGTTGTAATAAGTGTCACGTTCGCGTCCGATCTCCAAACCGAGGGAATTCAACATTCCTTCGGCGGTCTCGTGTGGATAACGACGTTCGATGTGCCGCAAGAAATGAATGAACTCAGGATCGCCCGCGGCTTGCCAGACGGTATCCCAACGCTGGATCAAGTGTTGCGGGTTGTGTTCCAGGATCCGCTGACGACAATAGGCGGCGATGCGCGGCAAGTCGGAGCGTGCGGCGAGGACGGCGGCGAGGACCAGAAAGCGGTCGCGGACGTGCATCCTGCGCCGCATTTCGCTGGCCCGTGCCAGATGCAGATAGATTGCCAGACGGTCGATTTGATCGGACATGCCACCATCATCCATTGCCCAGGATCACATGCCAAGTGCCTGAACCGACGATCCACGACTATCGCTGGCTTGTCGGCGAACTGGCTCAACCTTACCTCGACGATGCGACGTCATCCGCCATGTCGCTTGTTGCATTGACAACGCGATTGCGCGCTGCGTTGAGTCACGAGCGAACGCATCTCGTCTTGGAACAGGTAGAACTTCGCGAGCGGGCGCGGGCGAAGTTTTCGCAGCCCGAGAAGATGTTCTTCACGCGGAAGCTGCTGGAACAGTCCACCGACGAGCAGATCGCGCGCTACAAGGCAAGTCATTTCCCGAGCGGTCAGCCAATCGCTGATCTGTGTTGTGGGATCGGCGGAGATTCGCTGGCGCTAGTGCGGCGCGGGCCGTGTCTGGCCGTCGACCGAGACCCGGTTGCGACATTAATTGTGGAAGCGAACTGTCGGGCATTGGAGGCGGGCGAACTCTCGTGCGAGGTCGCTGATGTTCGTTCGCTGGTCGAGCGACTCGACTGCGCGGCTTGGCACATCGATCCTGACAGGCGTGTGTCGGCACAGCGAACGTCACAAGCCATGTACTCCGAGCCAAGCCCCGATGTGATTCAGGCGTTGCGGCAACATGTCGCTGCCGGGGCGATTAAGCTTGCGCCCGGCGCTGAACTGCCGGACGACTGGAACGAAATCGCTCTGCTCGAACTCGAATGGATCGGCAGTCGTCGTGAGTGCCGTCAGCAAGTCGTGTGGCTGGGGAACTTGGCTCGTCACCCCGGCGGGCGAACGGCGACCGTCATCGATCGGCACGAGGAATGCCACTCATTCACAGGCGATGCCGAGTTAGAGGTCGATGTTGCGGAGCCGGGTCGATATCTTTTTGTCCCCGATTCGACTTTGCTGGCGTCTCGGCTTGCCGGTGCGCTAGCCGATCAGCTTCAGCTACGAGCGACCAGTTACGGGTTGTCGTACTACACGGCCGATGAGTACCGCGAATCACCGCTGCTGGATGCATTTGAAATCGTCGAGTTGCTCAATCTTGATGTGAAACGCTTAAAACGGCTGCTTCGCGAGCGGCGAGTAGGGACGCTGGAGATCAAAGTGCGCGGCGTCGAAATCGACCCGGCGGAACTACGAAAGAAGCTACAACCTAAGGGAAGTGCGAGTGCCACGCTGCTCGTCTTTCGCAGTTTCGACGAGGTGAAGGTCGCAGTTGCCCAACGCGTGCCCTGAACGCGCATCAGCTGCGCTCGGCTGTGAACAAGAGATGATCAATCGAACGTACCCAAGCGAAATCGTGAAGAGTCCCGAGTTCATCGACCTCGCTAGATCACTCGCCTGACTTTTACGTCCCGATCGATGTCTCGATTCCAGGACGCGTGTATTGAGCGAGCTGTTACTTCGTCAACATTCGGCGCATCGAATTGCTTTCTGACTGAGGTGTGAGTAGACCCAACCGCTCAGGCCACTCGAGCCGTCCAGATCGCGGAGATAAAAAGTTCACCGCGCTACGGTAAGAAATCTGGCTCAAAATTGGCAAAGAATGCGTTCAGCGCGTCGATTGGATCTTCTTCATCCTTGTCATGTTCAGGTATCGTTATTGTGTCAATGAATACCTGCGTTGCGGAAGTGTTCGGGAACGGCCTAACTTGCAGCAGCAACGACGAGATCGCTCTGCCGCAGATAGCATTCACAGCTCTCGATAACGCGAAAGCCTGCCTCTTTTACCGACGCCACGAACTCCTTGTGAGAGTGGACCCAGAGCGGTCCGTTCAATTGGCGCCTTCGGATGCCACGGTTGATCGCCGCGAATGGTCGACATTCGACCAATAACTTGGCGGTTCTGTGAACGGCGTTTGAAAACGCCAGCGCTGGGGCGGTTGAAAAGGCTAGCGCCCGATGTGTTGTTTG